>NZ_CANRNX010000073.1 GCF_947632075.1 uncultured Flavobacterium sp. | reverse complement strand
ATGATAGAAGTAATTTATCAGAGCTAGCGCGAGAGCTTGGTATAAAAGTTTCTTTTGCTTTATAAATAGCGCAAAGATTATCAAGAAAATGGTGAAGATAGTTTTCCTAGTAACGGAAATTTGAAACTTACTCCTGAACAAGAAGGTATTCAAGAATTGGAAAAAAAACTCAAAGATGCAGAATTAGAGCGTGATATATTAAAAAAAAATTTCAGCATTTTTATTCAATGTTTTTTATTTTTAAAAATAAAGTATTCATGGATCTTTGATTTCCAAGAGCGATTGATAAAATACCAATTTGTTAAGAAGAATGGAGATTAAAAAAACTATCAGAAAAGGATTGACTTTTATTCAGATCAAGAGGTGCAATATGCTACAAAGAAATTCACCAATATTTTAGCCTTTTATGTAGTAATCAGAAGTATGTCTCGCAAAGGAAATTGTTGGGATAATGCAGTAGCTGAGAGCTTTTTTAAATCTCTAAAAACAGAATTAATTTATGGAAATAAGCTGATTTTCAGAAAACAAATGGAAAACGAAATATTTCAATACATTGAAATTTGGTACAACAGAAAAAGAAGACACAGCTCATTGAATTACAAAACAATTGAAGAATTTAATAACTTAAATAATGTTTACAAAAATGTAGCTTAACTTATACCGAACTTTTTGTTTGCATATCCATACCTTCAATCCTTTAGACAAGTTGGTGAGGGATATGATGAGAACAAGAAATTATACGAGCGTTTGTTAGCTGCTGAAAAAGAGAAATTAGCTTACTTAGAGCAATTATTAAAAAAATAGATTTTATTTAAAAATCACACATAATTACAAAAGTAAAAAAATCTACTATTGATTAAATTAATAGTGGATTTTTCTGTTTTTATACATATTTATAGAAAATGCAGTTCATGCACTATATACGCTTTAACTATGGAGTATCTACGGAGTATCTATATGGTTGGTATTTAGAAAAATTTTCGGTAGCCCGTTTTAAAATAACAATGTCTGGATATGCAAACACCGACTTTTATAATGCAATGCTGTTGTACGGTTTACTTTATTTTATAAAATATTTTGTGGTAGTGTTGTTTGTTTGGGTTGCTTTGGTGTATTTTACCTTTGTAAAACTTAATAAACTACTGCGTCCTTTGTAAAGTCGAAACCATTTTAGTGCAACAGCAGTAAGGTGTTTTATAAAAAGATCCCCCAACTATGGTGTTATCCAAGTGGGGGATTAGTTTTATAAGATTACATATATTAAAAAAAGTATTAGATGTATGTAACTAAAATAATTTAATATTATAAATTTTTTATTTCTTACGAACTCTACAGTTAATATTGTAATTAATGTTAAACCTAACACAAATACAAGTAACCAATCTTCTTTATCTAAATTCAATAAACAATAAGTTGACAATAATAAAAGATAAATTAAATTTAACACAAACAAGATAACCTTAACTTTACTTAAACTTCTCATTAAATTAATTAAAAGGAATGGAACTGAAGTAACACAAAAAATAACCAACACTCCCATTGACATTCCCCCCTCTTTTTTTAACAAAAAATACAAAAGTAATATTACTATTACAAAACTTATATAGTAACTATTTCTTAACTCTTTTTCCATTTACCGTTACATTGTTTAATGACTCTCTTACATTTTTTTTCGCTGTTCTTCCAATAGAAGACTCTCTTAAAATTGAAGAAGACACCTTATTATTTGATTTTAACATTGAATTAAAAGTACCTGGACGTCTTTTGTAACTATCACTTCCCAATATACCTGATTTAATCAAATGATTAGATACATTGGTGGTACAGTTATTTGAACTTAAATTATAAGTTTCATCCGATTTATTCAAAAAAGTACCTCTATTAGTTACATCCGATATTAAACTATTTTTTTGATCGGAATCAACTTTCACAAAAAATGAATTAGCTAATGGATATTTATCTTTAAAATCTGATTGAGAAGACGTTACCTGTTGAAGTTCAGTACCCCACATATGTCCCGTTCCAAAATCACTTGTACTACCATCATCTTTGGTAGGATAGTAACTAAATACATTACCATCATAACCTAGTGCACTATGTCCTATACCTCCTTCCACTTCACTAATAACTTCAACAATAGAAAAACTTGGTTTAATTTCCTCTCCATATTTTATTGATCCATCTTGAGATTTAAAACCTACAGAGGTAGAGCTTTTTTCAGATTCTCTAAAATAACGATCTGGATTATTATTATAAGCAACGGCAATAAGATTGTTATCTTTATCAAATAGATAATCATTCTCTCCACCTTCTTTACTCATCCCCGTAGGGTCGGTAAACATAATCAGGTTGTTCCCTGTATAAGAATACGGCTCCATAGTCTTCTCCGCCAGCGGATCCACAAACATAAAGCTCTACTCAACCTTTTCAAATATAGCTTTTTATTTTAATTGAAAACAAAGAGCTGACCTAATAGCCAGCTCTTATCTTATTATTTAAAGCACGGATTGCAAATCCGCGCGATCGGGGATGTTATTTAATGTTGTATAAATAAGTGTTTACAGTCATAACACCACTTTTGATGTATTGCCAATATGTGTAATCAATTAAATAAAAAATCGACCAACTTCTTTAAAAATTAAATGATTATTTCTTATTGAATAAATATAAACAATCGGTTCGATATCTTCGTAATAAATAGGTTCTTGATTGTTATTTTCAGTAATTTCTTTATTTTTAGTTAATTCTTTGCTTAGTTTTTGATCAATTTTAATTTTTCCACGACAGAAGAAATGTATTTTTTTATTATTAACATTTTTACTTCCTAAATATTCATTAGTGCTATTTTTTAAATATATATTTAGATTTTCATCGCTTAAAAAAGCAAATCTCGGTTCTTTTTGATCTTCTAAAATATTAATAATTATATTTTTATCACTTTCAAGTTCGTTACTAAAATATTCATTTTTAAATATAAAATCAACAATATTGTTAATTTCTATTTTCAAACAAAAATTAAAAGAGAAACAAGTGTAAATACAATAGAATAGAATTTTTAGCTTAATCATTATTTTAAAATTTTATCTTTATTAAATTGAAAATACTTTTTTATAGTTGACTCATAAACACCTAATTTCATATTTTGTTTATAATATTTATTCATTGAATCAATATATTTAGCTAAAGCATTATCTCCTTGGCCTTTCCCAAGTTTATCAAATGAACTATAACCTCCAGAAGGACCATAATAATTATATTCTTTACCATCATTTGGATGACTATGATTGTAAAAATTAACTGTAAATTTTTCTTTCATTAATTTAGAAATCAAATGTGCTCCTCCTGACTCGGAAATTTCATTATTATTTGTACTTATATAATTAGACTTTGATCCAAAGCTTACATGTCCCCATTCAACATTTGTGTTATCAGACAAAAACTCAAATATACTTTTAGCTTTTTCATTATTATTCACCCTAAAATACGAGTAATTAACTTTAGTTTCAGACATTTGATTTCTTTTAACATTGTCTAATATGTTTTTATCTACCTCTATCGAATTCTCCGTTTCTTGGTCATTTTGATCAAATAATATTAATCGATCAAAATTATCTTTTGTTTCTCTAATTGGTTTTTCAGAAATTTTACCGTCTTTACTAACTTTATAATCATGATCCTCCATCCCTGTAGGATCAACTCTCATAATCGGGTTATTACTTACGTACTGATAAGGTGTCATTGTCTTCTCCGCCAGCGGATCCACACTAATAAAGAACTACTTCATTTTTTGCTCATGCGTCACACAATCCTTTCAAAAAGTGCAACTTCCATCTTTCAAATATACCTTTTCTTTTCAATTGAAAGAAAAAAGGTAGCTCGATTTTTAGGTTCGGATTTCTAATCCGATCATAAAAATGAGCAAACAACCAAAGGGCGTTAGCTTCAAATGAAAGAATAAAATCTTGTTTTTCAATAGATTTACTTAAAATTCCGCATAAAAAGGTAAAGGCTGTTAGGCGGTTTTGCCAGTGGCTATTTGCGCTAGCGGATACATAAAATGAATTATGGCTTCAAGGCGAAGCGAACTCGTAGAGCTTGAACCATAATGAAAGCGATTTTATGTAAAATAGCTTCCCTTGTTTTTTTCTGGCGTAAGTGAGCGGGGAGCGCGGAGTGAACGTCTTTTTGATTTTGTTTTTTGCAAGGATGCAGCTTTTTATTTTTTTCAATTGAAAAAAATAAAGTGCTGAAAAGCCTAAAAAAAAACATTTGCAAAAAGTATGACAGAAAAAAACAAGGGCACTGCAAAACCAGTCTGTAACAGCCTTTACCTTGAGATTAAAAAACAAATCTTTTATTTGATGGGATGAAAATTATTTACTGCTAGTTGTAGTTTTTCTAAGTCGGTTTGCTTGTAAGCTTCGGTACTGCTGCTGCTCTTATGGCCACAAAAGGTTTGTACCAAACGCAGGTTGTTTCCTGATTTTAAGAGTAATGCAATCACACTTTGTCGAATTTTAAGAGGATGAATTCGGTCTTCTTTTGCTTTCCCCTCATTGATTAATCGACAAATTCCATGAGGTTTTAAATCGGTTCCGTATTTAGAAATAATAAAGTGTGTGGTGGTTGGATTAAATTGAGTTCGTTCTTCTAAATACCGCTGAAATAATAGAATTTGATTAGCTTTTAAAGGCAAAGTTCTCGCATTGTTTTTTGTGGTTTTGGAAACGTATATTTGAGCGTTTTCTAAGTCGATATCGGTTAACTGAAGCTGACTGATTTCTTGTACCTGTAAGGCTTGATGAATCATTAAACTGATTAATACTTTGTTGCGATGTAACAAGCGTTTGTCTTTCGATTGATAGTTTACAAGCAAGGCTTCTAATTCGTCTTTAGAATAGAGTTTTTCTGTGGCAATGCTTCGGTCTACCTGGTCTTTTAGGGTTAATTTCCTACACGGATGATCGCTTCGTTTTCCGATACTTTCTAAGTAATTGTAGTAGATTTTTATAGCAAATAAATGATTTCGTAAGGTTTTAGGATGCAATCCTTGTTTTCTCAAATGATTGATGTATGCTAATATTTCGGTTAATCCTGCGGTTTCTGCCGTTTGGTTTTGATGGTTTGTGTATCGTTTGATGATGTTGTGTAAACCTTTGGTTTTATAATGCTCTTCAAGGTATTGTTCTAATTTCATAACGCATAATCTTTGATTGTATGAAGGTAATTCTGTTGGATGTGCGTGTAAATTTGAGTAGTTTCTAATTGGTCGTGACCTAGAAAATCTCGTACTTGTTCTAAAGGCATTCCGTTTTCAAGTAAATGCGTGGCTACCGAATGGCGTAAGCTATGCATACTTATTTTTGAGATTCGATGAGTTGAAATGCCAATTTGTTTAAGCAATTCTTTCAGCATTTTATTATACGTCCATTGTTGCATTCGAACGCCTTTGCTATTGGTAAGTAAAGCCTGTTGATTGGATGTTTCTTTACCAAGAAATACCAGAAAATCGTCTTTCATTTTTAAAGTAAAAGGAATGATTCTTCGCTTGCTAAACTTTCCTTTTGGAACTATTAAAAGTTGTTCTTTTAAATAGATATCTTCTTTGTTTACGGCAACCAATTCCGATACCCGAAGTCCACATCCATAAGCCAAATGCAACATGATTTTTTGTTTGATTTCTGCAATTTTATAAAGCTGTTCTATTTCATTTAAACTTAGTATTTCTCGAACAAAATCATCTTCATATTTACTTTTTGGAAGCTTAATCTGTAGTAATTCGGTCGTTTTCTTCATTTCAAATAAGAAGATAGAATACAATTCTATTGAACGAATATGATGTAAAATACTGCTGTGTTTTAAAGGTTTTTGATGCTTTCTTTGTGCTGTTTTCTGTTTTAAATAATCATAATAAAAGTACACATCCTGGGCTGTGATTTCTGAAGGTTCTTTCTTTATAAAATCTAAGAAATAAAGCACATTTAAATACCTGTTTCGAGAGGTTTCTTCTTTATATCCCTTGATTAAAAGATAGTCGTAAAAAGGTTTTAAATCCATAGGTATGATGTTTTTGGGTAAGTATGATGCTTTTGCTTACTCTTCCTTTTTGTTTTTTGGGTCGCTAGATTTGTTTTTGTTGATTTTCAAATATTTAAACCTGTTTTATAAGGGTTCTAGTGACCCATTAGCGAACCATTAGCGGTTCAATGGTGGTTCATTTCTCTTCCTTATCATCATACTTGTAGTCTTAATTGGTTGATTTGATTCATTAAATAATCTTTGATTTCCACTCGTAATTTCTGATGATTGTCCCAATAACTGATTTTATATTTAATGCCTTTATTGGCAAATCCGCCTGTTTGTTTGATGTATTCTAGTTCTAAAAGACTATTGATGTAACGTTGAACTTGTGTTTTAGAAAGTGCAAATTCTTGTCGTATTTCACGTTGTAGAAACTCTTGATTTTCGTTTTTTACATACTTTTTTAAACGTTCAAAAAACTGTCGTAAGCTTCCATCAAGTTCATCTACTTTTAAAATAATGCTTTCAAAAAGAATTTCCGTTGCCTCTTCAATGTCTTGGATTTCTGTTATCAATTGATTGTATTTTGAGAGTTTTCTTTGGTACTGATTTACGAAAGTTACTTGTTTGATAACCGCTTGATACATTTCGTTTAAACGTCTTATTTTATGCACCTTTTCAGGTAATTGCAATTGGGTTGCATACGGATTAATCACTTCGTAAACCTTTAATTCTCGAACGATTTTTTGTATAAATCCAATAGCTTTTTGACTTTGGTTCGGGTCTATTTCTCCTGCATTTCTTCGGTTTTGATGGGCAATGATTCGTCCTGTTTGTTCCTTACTTTCATCAACAGCAATTAAAAAACTACGACTCATATTGTCTTCGTAGGTTTCGCCTTTTGTAGTTGCAGATAGGGAAGAGAATTGCCCTTTTACGATTTTATGACTGGATTTGTTGTTTCCTTTTTTGTCTTTAATCGTTACCGAACTTCTTAATACCTGGTTGCTGATAAACTCTCGAAGTGCATACAAAGCATCTTCTTTTAATCCGTCTAAATCTTCGATAATCACTACTTTTTCAAACAAATCGAACTCACCCCAATTGTACAAGCTACTTTCGGTAATTCGTGTAAAACGAAGCACATCTTCCTGTGGCATTAAATCAGCAATACGACTGATGATGTGCGTTTTTCCACTGCCCGAACTTCCTTGTACTAAGGCATGCAACGGATGTTTGTTTAAGTAACTGATGATGATTAAAAACAATAACATCCGGCTGTTTTCTTCACCAACTATTCCGGCTTTTCCTATGAGTTGATTCAGCTCTTTTAAAAGTTGTGGTTGCTTTAGAAAGGCTGTGGCCGATGTTATACTTTTTTCTTCCGTTGAAAAAACAGGTTCTTTTGCTTGGGTTTCATTTGCCCCGAGGACTTTGTCTGAACTGGCGGAGCAAAAAAAAATATCTTTCTGTTCATTTAAAAGAGATAGAAAAATGTTTTCATCATGCAATTGTAAGGTTTCGTTAATGTCTTTGTTAATCGGGGTTGCTTGGGTAATGATTAAATTAGGATAAGCTTCTTTTAGCATTGCTCCATAATTTGAAGTTGCTGATTGACCTGCTGTATCGTTATCAAAAAAGAAAATAATTTCTTCTAAATGAGTTAATTCTTTAATCGCTTTTTGTATTTCTTGATTCAAACCATTGGTTCCGAAACATGCTAAAACACTATAGTTTTCGGCTATTTCTTTTATCTGAAGTAACGAAGCAGCATCGATAATACTTTCGGTTAAGATTAGTTTTTTCGTATCGATTTTGGGATAATTCGGGTACAAACCTTGACGGTCTTTCAGATAATAATGTTTGCTATTTTTGGTATCTAAAATGCTACGGAAATACAAGCTCACAATTTCATTTTCCTTGTTTTTTAAAGGAAATACCAGGCTTTTGTTTCCAAAAATCGTGTAAGCTGTTTCGCCAGTTCTACCTTTTAATCCTTTATCAATTAGTAAACCGTATTTCAAACAATTATTTATCAGTTGTTCGTCTTTTCGAGAACCGTGATGAAATTGTCCGCTATTGAATCCAATTTCTAAATGTTCGTAATTCAAAACACGATTTTCGCAATAACCTTGAGCAGGCTTACTACTTAACAAACCGTTTTTAAAACTCGAAAACATTTTACTTAAAAAAGCAATGCGTTCCGTAGAATCTGTTTCCCCTTTTTTAGGTAATGAAATTTCATTACTCATGGTTTGTTTTTTGGGTAGTGAAATCTCGCCAGCTAAACCTTTGCATGTAAGAATGGCTTCGTGTTTGCTTAGTTTTTCAAAATCTTGTACAAACTGAATCACATCGCCTGTTTTTCCGCAAGCGTGGCATTTATAAAAGTTCTTTTCTAAATGCACTTGCAAACTCGCAGTTTGATCTTGATGAAACGGACATTTCAACATATTATTTTTGGGCTGTAAGCCGTAATGTTGTAACACCGATGCAAGGGATACTTGTTGTTTGATTTCGGAAATTTCCATAGATGAAAATATTATTTAAAAATTAATAATAAACTATTTCGCACACAAATTAACTAAATAGTTTTTGTAAACGCAAACTATTTTACTTTAAAATTCATCTAAACGCACGTTAAATTTGGAATTACCTTACATTATAGTTAATTTAGCAGTGATATTAAACGCTGTAGTTATGGATTTTGGTAATAGATTGAAACAATTAAGAACCGAAAAGGGGTTTTCTAAGATTGAGTTAAGTGAACTAGCTCAGGTACATCATGTGCAAATAGGGAGGTACGAAAACAAAGGAGCAATGCCTTCTACAGATGTTTTAGCCAAATTAGCTAATGCATTAGAAACATCAACAGAATTTCTTTTAAATGGTACAAAAGAAGATTTAGCTAATGAGATGCTAATGGATAAAGAATTGCTTAATCAATTTAAATCTATTGAAAAACTACCCGAAGAAAAAAAATACATCATTAAAGAATTAATTGATGCTTTTATTCTTAAAAATAACTTGCAAAAACAATTAGCTGTTTAACTCTTAAAATTAAAGCGCTATGATTACTTACAACGTATCTATTCCAGAAAACAAACAATCTTTCTTTCAAGAGTTTCTTGATATGATTGGAGCTGATTATGAAAAAAAATTAGATGATTTTAAGCTTTCTAAAGAGCATAAAGAAATACTTGATCAAAGATTAAAGCAAGATAAAAAAAGCTTTGTGTCGGCTAAAGACGCCCTTAAACAAGTACGAGATAAATATGAGTTATAATCTTACTATTTTACCACAAGCTGTAATGGATATTGAAGACGCTTTTGATTATTACAATAAATTCTCTAAAAGTGCTTTATCCTCATTTGATAAGGAGTTACAGCAGGTGTATGATATTTTGGAACTTAATCCATTTTTTCAAATTCGATACAAAAAATTACGTGCCGTACCTTTTAAATCATTGCCTTATTTAGTGTTTTTTGAACTTGATGAAGAACAAAAAACGGTATACATATACTCGGTTTTTAATACCTACTTGAATACAAGTAAATACCCAAAACCTTAAAAAAGTAAAGCCCCGCAATTTGCAGGGCTTTACTTTTTTATAATAAAACAAGCCGACTTTTTACGGTCAGCTTGAGTTGGTTAATTGGGTTTATAAATGTTATTTAATGTAGTAGTACTAAGCGGTTGCAGTGACAATAGCACTTGTGACGTATTCCCACATTACTCGATTATCTAAGTTTATATTAATCAACAATTCTTGAAGTACCATCATTTTTAATTTCAATTAATTTATTATTTTCATCAAAATAGTATCTTTTCATTAGTGTTGAATTAACAATATCATTATACAATAATTCGGAATTACAATCATCATCGCTTTTTTTTATTTGCAATAAATCTGAAAATTTTATTTTATCCGAAAAATCATATAATAGTATTTGTTTATCTTTATATTTAAAAGATTTATAAAAACCATTACAACTATTTGGAACTGTACAATAAAATATTAAATATGTTTTATCATCAGATTTTTCGAATATATCTTTACTATCAGCTATATCTAAAAAGATGATTTTTTGCTCTTCTTTATTTTCTATTATAAATTTATCAAGTTCATTTTTGAATTGTTTATTTATAAAAACAACATTTTCATCATTTTTAATACAAGAATTTAAAATAAAAATACTACTTAACGAAATTAAAAATTTTATCATTATATTTTATTTGTTTATTTAAATATGGAGATGTAACATGATGATAATTAGGCATACGATTGTTATATTTTGGGTTAGATTTAAAGCTATCAAACACCCCCCTATCTCCGTATGGCTTTTTAGTTCTTGGATCGTTGGTTACCGTCAAACTGCCATCACTACGATATGCCCAACCTGTAGGAAGAAACTCTTTAGTTGTTCTAGCACTAGGATGACTATGATCACTATATTCCCAATTGATTTGTTCACTACTATCCAATATAGATTTAATTAATTCTGTTCCACCAGGTAAATCACCACTCATATGGGCTGTATAAAGAGTTGCAAATTTTGTACCATTTTTAGAATTACTAAATTCATTATAATCATATTCAACTCTTGTGTTCTTTGCAAAAAAATTAAAAATATTTTTACCATTATTCACATCTTCATTAGAAATATTATATGTATCTTTTTTTCCATATGATGATCCTTTTGATTCAAATTTTTCAAACGTTTTTGTTCCCCATAAAAATGATTTACTAACCGTTATATTTTCACTTAAATCTTCATTATAAATACGGTCGAAATCTTCATTTGTATCTCTAATCTTTGTCACTTGACCTTGCTTATTTACTTTATAATCATGATCCTCCATCCCTGTAGGATCAACTCTCATAATAGGATTATTCGTCACATACTGATAAGGCGTCATCGTCTTCTCCGCCAACGGATCCACACTAATAAAGAACTACTTCATTTTTTGCTCATGCGTCACACAATCC
>NZ_CANRNX010000072.1 GCF_947632075.1 uncultured Flavobacterium sp. | reverse complement strand
GAACAGGTTATTTAACTTCTAATAGAAATAAAAAAGAAGAAAAAATTAAAGAGTTTGCTCAGAAGATTTTGAGTGAATTGCCAAAGTGATTTTTTTCTGTCTGAAAAAAGAGAATTAGGAAAAATGTTTACATTTGTATTGAATTTAATAAAAATTTATAGATTATGAAAAGAGGTATTTTATCTTTAGCTGTTGTAGCAGCTATCACGTTAGCTTCTTGTAAAAAAGATGCTGCACAAGAGCAAGTTGATCAAACTGTAGATTCTACAGAAAATGTAGTTGAAGAAAGTATGGCTGTTGTTGAAGATACGGTTGAGACTTTAGAGGTAAAAATTAAAGAGGCTGAAGAAGAATTGTCTAAAGCAGTAACAGTTGAAGAAAAACAAGCGGCAACTAAAAAAATTAATGACGCAAAAGCTGCTTTACAAACTTTAAAAGGTGAAGTAGTTTCAACTTCTGAAGAAGTTGCAAAAGAAACCGAAAAAGTTGCTAATGATGCTAAAAAGGAAGCTAATAAAGTAAATAAAGAAGCTAGTAAAAAAGTTGAAGAAACTACTAAGAAGGTTGTGAAATTGGAGGATGCGACTTTGAATTCAAAAGATACTAAAGAAAAAGTTTCATCAGGAGAAACTAAAAAACGAATAAATGAAATAAAATAAAAAAAGAGGGATATCCCTCTTTTTTTATTTAGATAGCATTAAGTCTTCTAATTTGTGAGAACCTGCATTGTAAGTTTTTAACTTAGAAAGTTCTTTGAATGAGATTTTTTTGTTGTTAACTGCAGCAGCTCTATTAGGAGTTGTGTAATCTGTGAATATAGAAAAGTATGTACCGTCCATGTCACCTGCATATGCCATCTGAATCTCACCATATTCTGATGAATTTGTGATAGAAGCGTAAGAAATTTGTCCATAAGAATCTTCACCACCTTCAACATAAGTTTCAAAACCTACTCTTGTTCCTGAAGTAGTACCTAAGCTTAAAGGAGTAGATGCATTATTAGCATAAATAATGAAACCTCCACTAATGAAAGAACCTTCAAGTTGGTTAGGAGCTAGAATTTCATCATTAGGTCCTACAGGGATGAAAATTCTAAATTGGTGGTAGTTGCTTGATTCCATCATGTCATCTCCGTTATATGCAATCATATCCCATCTTGTAACACGTACCGTAGAGCCGTCTGTTAATTCTAAGTCAATGATTCCAATTGCATTTCCAGCTTCGTTGATCATTACTCTTGACTCTAACATGTCTACATTGTAAAATTCGTCTTCAATAACAAAACCATTAACTTCTTCGTTAGGGTTGTTAGGGTTGTTAGGGTTGTTAGGGTTGTTAGGGTTGTTAGGGTTGTTAGGATTTTCAACAGGTGAAGAATCATCACTACTTGAACAAGAAACTGTACCAACTGCTAAAAATGCCATAGCAGCTAAAGATAAAAAGATTTTTTTCATAATAGATTTATATTATTTTAATGTTAAATATGTTTGCTAATTTATAAAAAAAAAATTAGAAACAAAATTTTTATATTTTTTTTAGAATGTTAATTCTGTATAAGTGAAAATCATTTGTTGTTTATGAAAAAAAAGTATTGTAAAATTATTAAATTCAAAATGAAATACTAATATTTGTGACATATTAATAAATCTTAATGTATTATGAAAGCTCATTTTGAAAGTAATCCTCTTTTAGATCGTTTACCTGAACATTTGAAACAATTTATTAAACCACAGAACTACGATGATTATACTTCTATAAATCAGGCTGTGTGGAGATACGTAATGCGTAAGAATGTAAATTATCTTTCTAAGGTAGCGCATAGTTCTTATGTAGACGGGCTTCGACAAACCGGTATTGATATTGAAAACATACCTAATATGTATGGTATGAATCGAATCTTAAAAGAAATTGGTTGGGCTGCTGTTGCAGTTGATGGATTTATTCCGCCAAACGCTTTCATGGAATTCCAAGCATACAATGTATTGGTAATTGCTTCAGACATTCGTCAATTAGAAAATATTGAATACACACCTGCTCCAGACATTATTCATGAAGGTGCTGGTCATGCACCTATTATTGCAAATCCAGAATATGCCGAATACTTACGTAGATTTGGTGAGATTGGTTGTAAAGCCATTTCTTCTGCTAAAGATTACGAAATTTATGAAGCTATTCGTTTACTTTCTATATTAAAGGAAGCAGAAGATGCAGATCAAGAAGAAGTAATTCGTGTTGAAAAATTAGTTGACGATTTACAAAAGGATTCTGGACAACCTTCAGAAATGGCTCAAATTAGAAACCTACATTGGTGGACGGTTGAATACGGATTAATCGGAACGGTTGATAATCCTAAAATATATGGTGCTGGTTTACTTTCGTCAATTGGTGAAAGTGCTTGGTGTATGACAGATAACGTTATAAAATTACCTTATACTTTAGATGCGGTTAACCAAAGCTTTGACATCACAAAACCTCAACCTCAACTATTCGTAACTCCAGATTTTGCGCATTTAAACTTAGTTTTAGAACAATTCGCAAATACTATGGCTTTACGCAAAGGCGGTTTAAGTGGAATTAACAAACTTATTGAATCTAAAGCTTTAGGAACTATTGAACTAAGCACGGGAATTCAAATTTCTGGAGTTTTCACAAACGTAATTGAAAATAACGGAAAGCCTGTTTACATTCAAACTACTGGGCAAACTGCTTTATCTTATAGAGAAAAAGAATTAGTAAATCATGGAACTTCTTACCATGCTGAAGGTTTCGGAAGTCCGATTGGGAAGTTAAAAGGAATCAATTTAGCAATTGAAGACATGAGTCCACGTGATTTACGTGCTTACGATGTTTACGAAGGCGAAGAAGTTACTTTAGAGTTTGAAGGTGATATCATCGTTAAAGGAGAAATTATCACAGGATCACGTAATTTACAAGGCGAAATTATTTTAATTAGCTTTAAAAATTGTACCGTAACTCATGGCGAAACCGTTTTATTCCGTCCAGAATGGGGAACTTACGATATGGCTGTTGGTAAAAAAGTAGTATCTGCTTTTTCTGGTCCGGCAGATGTGAATAGTTTTAATATGATTTCACACGTTCCTTCTTCTCAAACTATTAAAGCTAAGAAAACTCCAGAACGCGAAGTTTTAGAAAACATGTATCAAGCGATTCGTGATTATAGAGAAAACAAGAATACAAATGCTGATTTAAATCAAATTTTAGAAAACTTAAAAAACAATTATCCAACCGATTGGTTATTAACTGTTGAAATTTTAGAAGTTGCCGAAAATAACAATTTAATCGACTTAAAAAATAACGCTTTAGCACATTTAGAAAATTTAAAAACCAAACGTGCTGATGTAAAACATTTAATTGAATTTGGAATTGAATTGATTTTAGATTCGGTAAATGCATAAAACAAAAAACTGCTTCCATTTAGAAGCAGTTTTTTTTATCCTTGAATTGGAATAGAAAAATCAGTTTGATTATTAATCACCTGATCTTGATATTTCAATGTCCATCCTAATGATTTGGTAACAACTAAAAATTTCGATAATTCACTAATTAATCGATTTTGTGCATTACTTTGAATGTTTGAATTTTCAATCTTTTTAATAAATTCATCTTTAACCTTTGTTGAAATTTTATTGTAATCATCGCCTTTAAAAGAATTAAAAGTTGAATCTTCAATATTATAAACCTTTATATCAGGAAAAATTTTAATTTCTTCTTTCGGAATTGAAGTAATTCTAACGGTTTTATTCGCTTCATCAATCTGGTATTCCAATTTCGATAAATCGTACATCACCTGAACATCGGCAGAAACCAAAACCATCGCTTTTTTATCAAACGTAATTAAGTTCATTAAGTACGATTTCTGGTCTTTGTAGTTGTAAATCTGCGAAAGCTTAGCTTCGTTAACTACCAATTTACTAACATTTTTAAGCTGTTCAGTTATTATTTGAGAATCGGGTTTAATGTTATCTTCTTTACTAAATGGAGTTCCAATCCAATGATAAATCATCGCTCCAAAAAACATCAAAACTAGTACAACCAATACTTTAAATATATTTTTCAATTTGCTTTTCATCTTATCTAAAATTCATAAACGGATATTGTTCTAATAATACATCCAATTTTTGAGCCAATTTTTCTAAAAACACATTATGACTTTCAGAATACGGATTAAACGGACGATGCGCCAATCCTTTTTGAACCTCTTCAACCAATTTCATGGTAGGAAGCGTTTCTTCTGAGATACAATTTGCAATGAATTTATCCCAAATATAATTGATTGCCATTTCATTCGGATGTAATAAATCGGCAGCATAAAAACGATAATCGCGTAATTCGTCCATCATAATTTCAAACGCCGGAAAATAATAATGTTGTTTATTTTCTTGTAAGAAACCTTGAAGCGCTGTGATTAAATGTGCTTTACTTTGCTGATTTTCTACAAAACCATCTTTTATATGACGAACAGGTGAAACAGTAAATATGATTTTTAAATTCGGATTTATTTGATTTGCAATTTCAACAATTCGATTTAAGTTTTCTTGAATATGATTTACCGATAAAATTTCTTTTGTAAATTCTTTCTGTGAGATTTTATGACAATTTGCGACCAATTGTTCAGAAGCTACATTTCTATAAACCCAAGATGTTCCTAAAGTTAAAATCAAATGAGAAGCCGATTCTAAATCAGATCGAAAAGTTCTAATTTTCGAATTCAAATTAAATAAAACCTCATCTGCTTCCAATTCATTCAAATCTGAATGTGCATCGAAAGAACTCCAAATTTCGTTATGTAAAAAAATATCGGTTTCGGTAAATAACTTATCTTCTAAAGCAAACTGAAACAGATTTTCAATCGCTTGGGTATGAAACAAAATTCCAAACGGATTCACTGCATACTGAAACTGAAATTGTTTGAACTTTTCTGCCATGTTCACAGCAAAACAACTTCCAACAGAAACAATTTTAGATTGGTAAGAAATTTTTTCTTCTAAAGGTTTTATAGGAATTTCAGTAAGAAACTTCATAATTATAATTTTTGTAAAGATACAAACTATGTGCTGCAAAGGATAAAAGTTAACGTATTTTAAAGACTTTTATCAATTAAGAAAACAATAAAATTGATTAACTTGCAGTATCAAAATTCTGTTTTATGAAGCATATTGAAAAATTGGCTACCATTCGCCAATTAATGACAAAAAATAACATTGACGCATATATTATTCCATCGTCAGACCCGCATATTAGTGAGTATTTACCAGAGCATTATCGTTGTATCGCATGGACTTCTGGTTTCACAGGTTCTGCCGGAACATTAGTAATCACACAAGATTTCGCAGGTTTATGGACAGACTCTCGTTACTTTGTTCAAGCAAATCAGCAATTAACAGGTTCAGGTTTTGAGTTGGTAAAATTAAAAGTACAACATGCTGCTGAGTATGTTTCTTGGTTAGCTGATAAATTCACTACCGGGAACACGATTGCCTTTGACGGAAATTTAGCTTCGTTATTAGTAGCCAATACGGTAAAACAAACTTTAGAACCGCTTGGTTTAAACGTAAACGGTCATGTAGATTTATTAGGTGAAATTTGGGAAAACCGCCCAAGCTTACCTACAAACCCAGCCTATTTATTACCAATTGAAATTACAGGAAAGTCTACTGCAGATAAATTAGCAGAAGTTCGTGCTGAATTGAAAAAAGCGCATGTAGCTTCGCATTTAATTTCTTCTTTAGATGATATCGCTTGGTTATTTAATGTTCGTGGAACAGATGTAAATTGTAATCCGGTTGTTTTATCTTTTGCTTATGTAACGCAAACTGAAGCTATTTTATTTATTGCAGATGGTAAATTAAACGAACAATCAATTGCTGAATTAAAAGCTGCCGGGGTTGAGGTTAAATCATATAACGAAGTTTATCAATTAATTGAAAAATTAAACGAAAATAGTATTTTATTAGACCCAAAACGTACGTGTTTTGCAGTTTATGATTCTATTCCAAAAAACATAAAAATTACCGAAGCTTTAAATCCTTCGAACTTATTAAAAGCGGTTAAAAATGAAGTTGAGTTAGCTCACACTCGTGAAGCAATGATTAACGACGGAGTTGCTTTAACTAAGTTTTTTAAATGGTTAGAAGAAAATATTGCAACAGGAAATTTATCTGAAATTTCTATTGCTGAAAAATTACAAGGTTTCCGTGAAGAGCAACCTGGTTTCAAAGATATTTCTTTTGATACGATTGCCGGATATAAAGACCACGGAGCGCTTCCGCATTACAAAGCTGAACCTGAATTTGAATACCAACTAGAACCAAAAGGTTTATTATTGGTAGATTCTGGAGGACAGTATTTAACAGGAACAACTGATATTACACGTGTGGTTTCGTTAGGAGAAATGACGGCAGAGGAAAAAGAAGATTACACTTTGGTTTTAAAAGGAACTATTGACGGTTCTAGAGCCGTTTTCACAACAGGAACACGAGGATATCAAATCGATGCCATTACGCGTCAGCCTTTACTAGCTACAAAACGTAATTACGGTCACGGAACTGGACACGGAGTTGGATTCTTTTTAAATGTACACGAAGGTCCACATGTATTCAACGGAACAGCTACCGATATTCCAATTTTAGCAGGAATGATTACTTCTATTGAACCTGGTTTATATCGTGAAGGAAAACACGGAATTCGTATAGAAAACTTAGTAGCTGCTAAAAATTTAGAAAGCAACCAATTTGGAGATTTCATGGACTTTGAAACCTTAACTGTTTGTTATATCGATACAGATTTAGTTGAAAAATCAATTCTTCATACTGAGCACATTGATTGGTTAAACAACTATAACGAATGGGTTTTTGAAAAACTTGCTCCTAAATTGAACGAAGAAGAAAAAGCTTGGTTACGTAATAAAACTAAAGCAATTTAATAAAACTATAAATCTCGTGAAAAACTTCACGAGATTTTTTTGTATTTAAGTTTGATGTTTTTTTATTTCGTATATCTTTAAAGAATATTTTTAAACCTACTAAAACTAACTAATTTAATTATTTATGAAAAAAACTTTATGTCTAATTTTTGCTGTAGGAGCTTTGATTTCTTGTAAAAAGGAAACTCAAGAAAATAAAAATACAGCAGTTACAACAGAAGCTCAAACAGAAACTCAAACAGAAACTCAAGTAGATTCAAATGCTTCAAATTTTGACTTAAATACCATTCCTGTATCAGATATTGATTTAGGTGATTTTCCTTTCTTCACGGCTCCAAAAGATGCTAAATACATAAACAATGTTAAGCCAAAAGATTTTGACTTCGTTGTTTTTGTAACTCCAAATGAGATTTTTGAAGTGGAAGGAAAAACATTCAGAGCTTGGGTTCATCCAGAAAACGGAAAAGATATTTCTGGACGTTACCTTTTTAAAAGTTATGACGATGCAATTATTAAAGCCGGAGGAGTTAAGATTTTTGAAGGAAATTTAAAAGAAGAAAGATTAGATAAATACAATGAATTAGTAACGTATAAAGGATCTGATGGAACTTTTATTCCTTCGGATGATTCGCAACTTGTAGCTTATGTTATCAATCACAAATCTGGACCTGTATATATTATTTTAGAGAAAAAAGATTTTGGAACAAGTTCAATTCAGATTGTTCAATCTGCAGCTTTTGAGCAAACTATTGAGAAAACCACTTCAGATCAAATTGTTGATGATTTAACAAAATCAGGTAAATCTATTTTATACATTAATTTTGATGTAGATAAAGCTACTTTAACTGCTGATGGTGACAATATTGTAAATGAAATAGCTGAAGGACTAAAGAACAATCCATCATTAAAGATTAATATTGAGGGGCATACAGATGATTCTGGAAACAAAACTCAAAATAAAAAGCTTTCAATGCAAAGGTCTGAAGCTGTGGTTAGCGCATTACAGTCAAAAGGGATTACTAAACATAGATTAGTTGCTAAAGGTTTCGGGGCAGAAAAACCATTAGTTTCTAATGATACTGAAGAAAACAAAGCAAAAAATAGAAGAGTGGAATTGGTTAAAATTTAATCTTCAAATATGAATTGTTAAAAAAATCTCGTGAATAACTCACGAGATTTTTTATGTATTGTATTTATAAATTCTTTCTTCATGTATTATTAGAGATTCGTTTTTTAAATCATAATAATAAACATCTTTAAAATTCAATTGATTTATTGGATTGCAGTAGGTTAACTTGTAACTAACATTTGGACGCCTTTTGTATTTGTGAGAATTTTCAAAATATTGATAAAAACGATTAGTGAAAATTAGTTGATTGTGGCAATTGTATTGATATTCATTTCGGATGTTTTTAATTTCTTTATTAATTGATGGATTAAAATAAGTTAGGTTTGATTTTAAAACGTAGCCTAACGAATTGAATTCATAAATTACATAACCAATAATTTCATTTGAATTGTTTGTGATGTTTAATGTTGAAGTTAGTTTTTGAGATTCAGAAATTGTACCTGTTTGAATTCGAGCTCTTTTGTGGTTGTATAGCTCAAAGTTTACATTTTCAAATCTAATAAAATAATCTAATGATTTCCATTGGTTTTTAATTTTAAATTCTGTTTTTCTCCAAACTACATTGTCATAGGTGAACTTGTAAATGATTTCTGAATTGGAATTGTCTTCATAGTTGTGAATTTTACAAGTTAATTCTGTAATTTTTTCAAAAGGAAATTTGAAATAAAATGGATTTGAAAATCCAGAATATGAAATAAAAAGTGTAATTATTAGAAAAAAAAATAATTTCATATTATTTAGATATTAAAAAGCCTCAAAATATTCGAGGCTTAATTTAAAACTATATTTTATGTTTATTATGAAAATTTCTAATTTCTTTTAATAAATCTGATGAATAAACGAAATCAATAATGTCTGGATTTTCTGTATGCATAATTTGCTCACTGCTTCCTGTCCAAACTAATTTTCCGTCTTTTAAGAAAACAATATGCTCGCCAATTTGTAAAACCGAATTCATATCGTGCGTATTAATAACAGTTGTTATTTGGTATTCGTGTGTAATTTCCTGAATTAATTCGTCAATTACGATTGATGTTTTCGGATCTAATCCAGAGTTTGGTTCATCACAAAATAAATACTTCGGGTTGTTTACAATAGCACGTGCAATAGCTACACGTTTTTGCATTCCTCCAGAAATTTCAGATGGCATTTTTAAGTTGGCATCTTTTAAGTTTACACGTTCAATAACTTCTTGAACACGATCTTTAATATCTCTGTCAGATTTATTTGTAAACATTTTTAGAGGGAAACCAATATTTTCTTCTACGTTCATAGAATCGAATAGGGCAGAACCTTGAAAAACCATTCCAATTTGGGTTCTTATTTCGCGTTTTTCTTCTAATGATAACATTGCGTAATCTTTGCCATCAAATAAGATTTGACCGCTGTCTGGAGAGTGAACTCCTAATAATGTTTTCAACATTACAGTTTTTCCTGAACCAGATTGCCCAATGATTAGATTCGTTTTTCCTTTTTCATATTTGGTTGAAATTCCTTTTAAAACTTCTTTATCACCAAAAGATTTTCTAAGTTCTTTTACCTCAATCATTAGCTTAATAAAATTTGAGTTAATACATAGTTCACTAAAATGATTGCAACACTTGTCCAAACGAACGATTGTGTACTTGCTCTACCCACTTCTAAGGCTCCACCTTGCATGTAATATCCATAGTAAGATGGAATTGTTGCTAGTAAGAATCCAAATACAGCAGTTTTAATAAAAGCATAAACAATATGGTATGGAGTAAAAGAATCTTGTAATCCAAAAATAAATTCTTCACTTGAAAGATATCCAGAAAATACACCTGCAACGTAACCTCCTAAAATTCCAATGAACATACTTATTGCAATTAAGAAAGGATAAGTTATAGAAGCAATCAACTTCGGGAAAACTAAGTAGTTTAATGAGTTAATCCCCATTACTTCCAGTGCATCAATTTGTTCAGTTACACGCATGGTTCCAATACTTGATGTAATGTAAGAACCCATTCGTCCTGCCATAATAATTGAAATGAAAGTAGGAGAGAATTCTAATATAATTGATTGTCTTGCAGTGAAACCAATTAAATATTTAGGAATTAACGGATTGTTTAAATTTAAAGCGGTTTGTATGGTAACTACAGCTCCGATAAAGAAAGATAAGAAACATACAATTCCTAAAGAACCAATAATCAAATCATCGATTTCTTTAAAAATTAAGTTTTTCATAATTCTCCATTTAGTAGGACTTTTAAAAATCTCACGAAGCATAATAAAGTATTTTCCAATACTTTTTAACATTTTTATCATAACATATAAATATTCGGCTAATTTACCAATTTCAATTGAGTTTAATGAAGTGTGTAGATAAAATCTATTAAATCAGTTTTTGTTTTATTTTTTTCCAACGATATTCTCTAATGAATTTAGCTTGTTCTGAAGAAACCAATAAAGGCTTGTTTTCTTTTTTTGCTTTCATATAACCGTTGATGTAATCAATAAACAATAAAGGTTTCTTTTTTCGTAAAGCTAATTTTAATCCGGCAATAGCAGTAATTGTTAATCCGTAACCTAAAGTATAAAAAGCTTCACCTTGTTTATAACGTGCCGTTTTATTATAACTTGCTCCGGTTGGTTTTAAATGTTTTACTTTTAATTGCGGAAGTGTTATAATTTTCCAATCGTAAAATCTACATAAAAGTTCGTCAACGGTATCCCAACCCATTGCAGGTTTTAAGCCGCCAATTTGTTGAAAACAAGATTTTCGGTAAGCTTTAAAAGCACCACGAATATGGTCTTTATCTGTTAGATTTTCTAAAATCCATTCGTTGTTCTTTTCAATATATGCAAAACCTCCAACCATTCCGACTTGTTTATCAGATTGAAAAGTTTTTGCAACTTCTTCAAAATAATTATCAGGTAAAATTAAATCGGCATCTAGTTTCACGATAAAATCATAATCATCATCTAAAATTTCTAAACCTTTTTCAAATCGCAGAGGCTTTGTGGATATCTACTTAGGAGCTTCTTGATTTTAAATTATAATTATTAACTTTTTTTACAATTTATATATTTTCCGAAATTCTGCGGGAATAATATACTTAATATATTTAAGAGTACAAATTTCGGAGAATATATGGCAATAAAAGTTAACGGTATTGAATCAGAGGACGAGTTAAGAAAAGCGCAAGCATCTGCTCAGGCACAAGGAACGAGTATAACTAATTACAGTGAATGGGAGCAGATTTTGAAAGAATTTGCCGAAAACGGTATTGAGTCCACGGGGTCTTACGCAGGCGATAAGGCTAAAATGGAAGAAGTTAAGCAGGCTGTTGAAGAATACG
>NZ_CANRNX010000071.1 GCF_947632075.1 uncultured Flavobacterium sp. | reverse complement strand
GCTGGAGGGCAAAACGTAAACAAGGTTGAAACTGCGGTTCGTTTACGTCACCACCCTACCGGAATTATTATCGAAAATTCAGAAACTCGTTCTCAGCTTGATAATAAAATTAAAGCTATGCAATTGCTTAAATCGCAATTGTTTGAAATTGAGTTGAAAAAACGACAAGCAAAACGTGATGAAATTGAAGCTAACAAAATGAAAATTGAGTGGGGGTCTCAAATTCGAAATTATGTAATGCACCCTTATAAATTGGTAAAAGATGTGCGTACACAACACGAAACAAGTGATGTAGACAGCGTTATGAACGGAAATTTAGATCCGTTTTTAAAAGCCTTTTTAATGATGATGGGGCAAAAAGAAGACAATTAAAAGAAAAAGGACTAACGTTTAAGTTAGTCCTTTTTTTTAGTTTGATTGCATTTCTTCAACTTGTAAAATTTCGTATGAAATTTCTCCGTTTTCTGATGGCCATTTAACAATATCTCCAACTTTATATCCAACAACTGCAATTCCTAAATCAGATAAAACTGAATATTTGTTTTTGTTTGGTTTTGCTTTTGTTGGCCCAACTAATGCTACAGTCTTTGTAGTATCATTAAATTTAACTGTTACCATCTTATCAATTGTAACAACATCGTTAGGTAATTCTTTTCGAGAAACTTGTTTTGCTGTTCTTAATTCTTCTAGTAAAATTTCTTCTTCAGCTTTAGTTACTTTTCTTCTTCTTACGTGATCTTTGATTAAATCGTAAACTCCAGTTGTTAAAATGATTTCAGACATAATATTTTGTTTTAAAAATTAATTTGAATGCATACAAAACTTCTGCTGTTTGTTTAAACAACATATAAACATTCGAAAAAAAATAATTTATTTAGATTGTACCCTGTAGAAGTTTTTACAGGGATAAGGACATGAATTCCTTTGAATCTTTTAAGAAAATATCATCTAACAGGTAAAATAACGAACTATGAAGTCGATCTAATCTGTTATCAGATAAATAAAAATTAGAAATGTTCATTATAATATAATTTTTTGCAACTATCTCAAATTTAGAAAAATTAGTATTGTAAAACAAATATTCAGTTCAATAAACTTTTAAATATTGTCTATTCTGAATTTAAAAGTGTTTTGTAATTATTGAATAAATTTATTCATGTTCCAAAACCAATTCATAAGGATTAGAATTATGAAAGAAATGTAATTTACTGGTTTTTTGAAATGAAATTCAATTTTATGATATACTTTGAAGAAAGAATTTGACTGCGTTATTAAATCTTTTAAGATCCAAATTGGAATTGTAATCATTAAAAATGATATAACTATACCTAACGGATTTAGTAATATCGAGTTTAAAAAGTTTCCGTTTGTAAGTTCAATTACTGCACGAGTTGAACCACAAGAAGGGCAGGGGATAGTAGTGATTTTCTTAAATAAACAACTAGGTAAATTTATAGGTGTGTTTAGATTTTGTTTGTTACTTAAAATCCATATGTAACCAAAAATGCAAGCTATACTTAAAAAAAAGTATAGCTTGTTTCTTTGTTTTGTCATTGTCTAACGTACATTAAAAGTTCTTCTAAATTTTTTTCTTTTGTAGCTCCCATCACAAAAAATAAATCTATTAAAGCCCAAATGCCTAAACCGCCGCAAGTAATTAGTTTTCCTACGCCTAAGCCAACGTCACCGATAATAAAACGATCTATGCCTAATGTTCCTGCAAGTATAGAAACGATAAGTATGTTGGTAGGATCTTTAAATTGAATTGAAGTTATATAGCCCCATCTAGATTCGTTTGTTTTTAATAACAGCTCTCTGATGTTGTATAGTTGATGACTTTCAAAATATTTTGCATTAGCCATTATAAACATGTCAACTTTTTGTGCTTCCATAATTTTTCTTACTAAAATAACATTTAGAGTTAGTTTTAACAAATTTTTGAAACAAAAAAAAGGAAACAATTTCTTGTTTCCTTTTTAGTAGCGAAGACGGGAGTTGAACCCGTGACCTCAGGGTTATGAATCCTGCGCTCTAACCAACTGAGCTACCTCGCCATGGTTATTGTAATAATTCTAGTGTTTGTTTCATTATTACGAGTGCAAATATACGTGAATATTCAGTATTTGCAAGGGTTTTTGTGTGAAAAAATAATATTTTTTTGAAACGCTTGAAAATGAAAAAGTTATATTTTTTTATTTTGTAAAAATCAAAACAATCTGTTTTATTGTAAAGTTGTTTATCTAATATTTTAACTTGTTTTTATTCTCAAGGTAATGAGAATTTAAGTAGACGCTGTTTTTTAGATAAAATGATTTTAATATAGTTGAGTAATTACCTGTTTTTGATCGTAACTTTTCAAATATACAAACCATACACTATAAAGAAAATACTTTTGTAGACAGTGAAATAAGTTTAAACTGTTTTGTAGATTCAAAATCAATAAGAACGGCAAACAGAAACATTAATTACAAATTGATGGAAATTACTTGGTTTTAATGTAATTGGAGATGTTAGTAAATTTAAGATGTGAAATTGTTTGTTAGCGTTTTGTAAATAAAAAAATCGGCCATAGCCGATTTTTTTATTTATGTGCAATTACAGAAATTTCTACATTAACATCTCTCGGTAAACGTTCTACCTGAACGCATTCTCTTGCTGGAGCTGTTTCTTTATTAAAGTAACCGGCGTAGACTTCATTAATTAAACCAAAATTATTCATATCTCTAATAAAAATGGTTGCTTTAACAACTTGCTCGAAAGTAAAACCAGCTTCTGTTAAAATGAATTTTAAATTCTCCATTACTTGTTTAGTTTCATCTTCAATTCCTGAAGTAACTAAAGTTTCTGTTTCTTGATTAAAAGGAATTTGTCCAGAAACAAACAATAAATCTCCTACAGCAACCGAATGGTTGTATGGTCCGATTGGAGCTGGTGCTTTGGTTGAGTTAATAATTTTTTTCATAATATTTATCTATAAATTCGGTCTGGTGCATTTCTTTTTTCATATTTAACATCTTGTAAGATTGATGATTTAATTCCGATAAAGAAATTCCATTGTTTGTAAAAGCCATTTGGTACCCAAGATAAATTCATTCTCCAAGATTTTAAATCACGTTCAAAACGAATCTGAGTATAGGTAACTCCTTTATTTTTGAAATCATATCCACTTGAAAAACCAACTCTCCAACCTTCAGAAGGAGATAAATTTCCTGAAAACATTATAGAGTTATTTGAAATATCTGAATTTCTATTATTGTTAGAGTAGGTTACGGAATATGCTAAAGTTAAATCCCAAGGAATACTATTATTGTAAAATCCTTTAGATTTGTTTTTTCCTTCTTCATCATCAAACATGCTTTTTCTACGATCAGCTAAATCAGTTGCTTGACCAAACAAATCATCGGCACGTCCACCGTTCATTACACCAGGATTTTTAGAGTTTTTATTCGCATCTGAACCTCCGAAAAGTGCATCTGTGCTTGATAATGAATAATTCACTGTTGCGTTGGCACTTGTCATTCTAAATAAACTTCCGCCATTGTCAATATTCCAAGTATCAATTCTTCTTCCAGCATTATCAATAGCGTACGGATCTAAAGTTGCAGCAACGTTTATTTGCATTTTTTCTTTAAAAATTTGTGTTCCAGCACTTAATCGAACTGGAGCTAATTTTAAAGAATCGGCAGTGAAATTATAACTTGTGCTTAAATTTAAGTTATTAAGTAGCATTACTTTTTTCAATTCATCTGTTTCTTTATCTCTAACTTTTGCTTCTAAATTATTTCCTAAAGATAAATTAGCAATATTGCTCATGTTTTTATTTGGGCCTCCGAAAAGTCCTTGTTCAAAACGCGTGTATTCAGCAACTGTTGTACCTAAAGCATCAATTGCGTACGTATCGTAATACTGATCAAAACTTGGTGTGTAGCTATAAGAAATCGAAGGTCGCATTACGTGGCGAATTGCCTGAATTTTCGAATCTTTAGAAAAGTTAAAAGTACCGTATAATGTTGTTCCGATGTTAGCAGAGAAATTATATTGTCTAAAGGCATCGAAACCATTTTTTCTGCGTTCTTCTACTTTTCCTGTATTTTCATCGTAATATTTTCTGATCGTGTTAAATACCCACGTTTCTGTATAGTTTGCAGAAGTTGTAACCGAAAAATATTTAAAAATTTTAAAGTTGGTTGCAATTGGAATAGTATGTTGAAATCCAGATTTTAAATTGTCAAACATTTCTTTCTTAAAGAAAAGAGAGTCGGTTGTGTTTACTCTATTCTCACCTCTAACGGTATACTGAAAGTTAATGTTTTGGAAGAATCCTTTTTTAACACCAGATTTTGGTGCAAACGGAAATACTCGATCAACGTTAAGCTGCATCGTTGGCAACGACATGTTAATTGACTTGGTATTTGTGTTTTGCGAATGCGTGGCAGCTAACGTTAAATTAACTTGCGGAACGGTTTGAAAAGTTTTTGCATACGAAACCGAAGACGATAATGTGTTATTTAAATTTGAACCTACGTTACGCGTGTTAAGTGATTGTCTAAAATAGGTACTACTACCCATATTCACAGAAGCAGAAAATCTTGAATTTGGATTTGCTTTTGCATCTTGTGAATGGCTCCATTGAATGTTGTAAAGTTTTGAATTGAAATAATCAGGTAATCCTCTTTCACTTTGAATTAATTTTTCAAAGCTGATATTAAAATTACCGTTGTATTTATATTTTTTTGCGTACATAGATGTTGCTCTAAGCGCAAAACTTCCATTTGTATAATAATCACCTAAAAGAGTTAAGTCATAATTATCACTTAAGGCAAAGTAATAACCACCATTTTGTAAATAGTAACCTCTAAGATTCGTGTCTCCAAAAGAAGGAATAATAAAACCAGAAACCGATTTTTCACTCATAGGAAAAAAAGCAAAAGGTAATCCAATTGGAGTAGGTACCCCTTGAATAACCATGTTCGTAGCACCAGTCACTACTTTTTTTCCTGGTACAAATTTACCTTTCCTTGTTTTGAAATAATATTCTGGATTATCAACATCTTCAGAAGTTGTGAAGATAATATCCTTCATAAAGTAAACCGAATCGTTTTCTTTTTTTGTTTTTGTAGATTTTATTTTGAAATCGTTGTACGTTGTTCTCGTATTCCAAACAATGGCTTTTTTTGTTTCAGTATTAAAACGAATAGAGTCTGGTTCTATGATTTGATTCCCTTGTTTAAAAACTGGATGTTGAGTATAATTACCTAAACTATCTTTAATTCGGCCAGCATACAATTCTTTTTTCTCGTAATCATAAATGATTTTTCCAGCCGTTAATTCATAGTCTAAATATCTAAAATATGCTTTATTATAAAGAGTAACTTGTTTTTTCGCTTGATCGAGTTTTTCGTAATCAACCGCACCTCTATCAATGTTACCTTCTAATTTAGCATTGTTTTTTTTTGGAGCATTTTTTGTTGAAGAAATTGTATCTAAAACACTAACATTTTTTAAAGTATCTCTTTGAATTTGTGGTGCTATAGATATGTTTTTATTTCGGAATTCTTGACCGAAAATACCTGTGGTAAATAGTGAAATTACTATTGAAATAAAAACGATATATTTTACTTTTGTTTGCAATTTTTTATATGCTATTTTTGTATTCGAAATAGATTAAATTTAAGAGTTCAAACTTACATATATTTTTTTAAATTTAAACTTAGGAATTTAAACATTATAAAATTTACTTATGCTTTTAAACAAAGTTAGAATGGCTTTAGGTGCCGTTATCTTATTTGTTGGAACTACAAATTACGCTCAGAATTTTAAAGTAGTATTAGATGCTGGTCATGGTGGAAAAGATTTTGGTGCAGTAAGAAATAATTATATCGAGAAAAAGATTGTACTTGATGTAACTTTGAAGGTTGGGAAAATATTAGAAAAAGATAAAACCATTGATGTTGTATATACTCGTGATACAGATGTTTTTGTTGAGTTAAGAGAACGTAGTAATATTGCGAATAGAGTTAAGGGGGATATTTTTGTTTCAATTCATGCTAATGCAGTAAAAAATGCTCCTGAAGCTTATGGTACAGAAACTTTTATTATGGGGATTTCTAAAAATAAATCGAATTTAGAAGTTGCTAAAAATGAAAACGCTGTAATTACTTTAGAACAAGATTATAAAACTGTTTATGCCGGATATGATCCATCAAATCCAGAATCAATTATTGGTCTTACTTTAATTCAAGAACAATATGTTTTACAGAGTGCAGATTTAGCTAATAGAATTCAAACTAAATTTGATGTTGATGCAAAACGTAAAAACAGAGGTGTTAAACAAGGTCCTTTTTGGGTTTTACATGGAGCGTTTATGCCGAGTGTTTTGGTAGAGGTTGGTTTTGTTTCTAACTCAGATGAGGGTGAATATATTAATTCTGAAGAAGGTAAAAATGAGTTAGCTATCGCAATTGCAAATGCAATTAAAGAATATAAAAATACTTACTATACAAGTTCAAAAAATCCTGCTACAACAGGATCTTCAAGTCAAACTTCCAAACCAGAAGTGATATCAAAATCAGAAGTAAAAACTGCACCAGTTGTTAAAAAAGAAGAAGTTAAAGTAGATGTAAAAACAGTCGAAAATTCAGCACCAGCAAAAGAACTTATCGTTACTAAGCAAGAGCAAGGAACTGTTTTTATGATTCAAATTGCTGCCAGTAGTAAAAATATTGCAACTACGCCACAAAATTTTAACGGTTTGGATAATGTAACAATGAAAGAAGAAGATAATTTGTTTAAATATTTTAGCTCGTCTTCTTCTAATTACGAAACTGTATTAGCTACCCTTGATTCAGTAAAGAAAAAATATCCAACAGCTTATATCGTTGCTTATAAAGATGGTGTGAAAATTCCATTAAGACAAGCTTTAAGATAATTTGGTTGTTTAATCAATAAAAAACTTATTTTTGCTAAATAAATAAATACATTTTGAAAATATCTAGAGAATTAAAAACAGCTATTTTAGTATTATCCTCAATCGCCTTATTAATTTGGGGGTATAATTTCCTTAAAGGTTCAGATCTTTTTGGTTCAACAAAAAAATTTTATGTTACTTACGAAAATGTTGAAGGATTAAGTCCTGGAGCTTCAGTAACTATAAACGGATTAGTAGTTGGAAAAGTTAGTAAAATAAATTTTACAGAAAATGGAAAGCTTTTAGTTGAAATTGTAATGTCAAATCCAATTGAGGTTTCTAAGTCAAGTAAAGCAGTAATTTATTCGCCTGGTTTTATTGGTGGAAAACAAATAGCCATTGAATTAAATTCGAACGACAAAGAAATCGCTTCAGACGGAGATCATTTAGTTGGAGCTAAAGAATCTGGAATGTTAGATAGTTTAACTGAAAAAGTAGAGCCTATTACGCATAAGTTAGATTCTGTACTTTATAATGTAAATAAATTGGTTGTTGCATTAAATGAAACTTTAGATCCGGCTACACAGCAAAATTTAAAAGATGCTTTAGCAGAATTAAATAAAACTATGGCAAACGCTAACGGGATTACTTCTAAGGTAGACAAAATGGTTGCGACAAATCAAGGAAAATTTGATGGTATTATGACAGATTTTAAATCTACTTCTAAAAACTTGAATACTCTATCAACAGATTTAGTTCAAGCAGATTTAAAAGCTACCATCCAAAAATTTGATAGTGCAGCTTCAAACCTTGAAAAAATCTTAGCTGATATCGAAAATGGTAACGGAAATGTAGGTAAATTAATGAAAGACGAAGCTCTTTATAATAATTTAAATAAAGCATCTAAAGAATTAAATTTATTGTTAGAAGATGTAAAGCTTAATCCAAAACGTTATGTGAATATTTCTGTATTCGGAAAAAAAGCAGAGCCTTACGTTGAGCCAACCTCTTCAAAAGAATAAACTATTAACAACCAAACAAACAAAAAATAATTATTTAATTTATTACACGAATGCAGATTTTAAGCAGTATTTTATTCGTAGCCTTTGCTGTAGTAGGTATTTCATTTTTCGTTATTAACGCAAAGAAAATTTACCGAAACATAAAGTTAGGTCAGTCTGTGAACAGAACCGACCGTTCTTCAGATCGATTGAAGAACATGCTACTTATAGCTTTTGGACAAAAGAAAATGTTCGCAAGACCAATTTCCGCTCTTTTGCACTTAGCTATTTATGTAGCTTTTATTATTACTCAAATTGAATTAATCGAAATCTTTATCGATGGAATTTTCGGAACGCACCGTGTGTTCAGAGATTCTTTAGGGCAACTTTACACATTCATTTTAAGTTTAATTGAGATCGTTTCTGTAGCTGCTTTAATAGCAACAATCGCTTTCTTGTCGAGAAGAAATTTATTAAAATTACCACGTTTAAATAAAACAGAATTATTAGGGTGGCCTAAAAAAGATGCTAACATTATTTTAATGATGGAATTGGTTTTAGTAATTTGTATTTTTACAATGAACGGAACTGACGAAGTTTTATATAACATGGGAGCTTCTCATTATGCTAACGGAACTCAAGGTTCTTTCGGATTTGCAATTTCTCAACATCTTGGTCCAGCCATTTTCGGATCATTGTCTGAAGGGACTTTACATATTCTTGAAAGAATAGGTTGGTGGGGACATTTTGCAATGGTTTTAGCTTTCTTAAATTATTTATATTTTTCTAAGCATTTACACATTTTATTAGCGTTTCCAAACACGTATTTCGCAAATTTAAATCCATTAGGTCAGTTAGATAATTTAGCTTCAGTAACAAACGAAGTTAAATTAATGATGGATCCAAATGCAGATCCGTTTGCTGCTCCAGCACCAGATGCAGATGCTGCTCCTGCAAAATTCGGAGCTTCAGATGTTCAAGATTTAAACTGGGTACAATTATTAAATGCGTATTCTTGTACAGAATGTGGTCGTTGTACATCATCTTGTCCTGCGAATATTACTGGTAAAAAATTATCTCCTCGTAACATCATGATGAAAACTCGTGATCGTTTAGAAGAAGTTGGTAAAAATATCGATGCAAATAAAGGAGTTTTCGTCGATGATGGTAAATCGTTATTAAACGATTACATTACTCCAGAAGAACTTTGGGCTTGTACAAGTTGTAATGCTTGTGTTCAAGAATGTCCAATCGAAATCAGTCCATTATCGATTATTATGGATATGAGAAGATTCTTAGTTATGGAACAAAGTGCGGCACCTATGGAATTAAACACCATGATGACAAACATTGAAAACAATGGAGCACCTTGGCAATACAATCAAATGGATCGTCTAAACTGGAAAGACGAAAATTAATCAATCGAATTTATATCACTTAATATAAAGAATATGTCAGAAAATTTAATTGTGCCTACAATGGCCGAAATGATGGCAAGAGGAGAACAACCTGAAGTTTTATTTTGGGTTGGATGTTCTGGAAGTTTTGACGACAGAGCAAAAAAAATTACCAAAGCATTTGTTAGAATTTTAAACAGAGCAAACGTTTCTTTCGCTGTTTTAGGTGCTGAAGAATCTTGTACTGGAGATCCTGCAAAAAGAGCAGGAAATGAATTCGCTTTTCAAATGCAAGCAATGATGAACATTCAGGTTTTCGATGCTTATGAAGTTAAGAAAATCGTTACGGCTTGTCCACACTGTTTTAATACATTAAAAAATGAATATCCTGAATTAGGAGGAAAATACGAAGTGGTTCACCATACTGAATTCTTGAAATCGTTATTAGATTCTGGAAGATTAACTATCGAAGGTGGACAATTTAAAGGAAAAAGAATCACATTCCATGACCCTTGTTATTTAGGAAGAGCAAATAAAGTTTATGAAGCTCCTCGTGAATTAATTCAAAAATTAGACGCTGAATTAGTTGAAATGAAACGCTCAAAAGCTAACGGATTATGCTGTGGAGCTGGTGGTGCGCAAATGTTTAAAGAACCTGAAAAAGGAAATAAAGACATTAACATGGAACGTACTGAAGAAGCTTTACAAGAAAAACCAGATGTAATTGCTGCAGGTTGTCCGTTTTGTAATACCATGTTAACAGATGGTGTTAAGTTTAATCACAAAGAAGGTGAAGTACAAGTGTTAGATATTGCTGAATTGATTGCTAACGCTCAAGATTTATAAAATGAGAATTGTAATAATTTTTCTTCTTTGTATTAATTTTACAACGGCTCAAAATCTTTCTCGTTTTGAATTGATTGATCTCATTTCAACAGATATTTGTGAAGAAATTCAGAAAATGGATTTAAAAACTTTAGATTCAAGAAATTTAGGACTTCAGATGATTCAATCTTTTACAAATTACGATTCAGATCTTAAAAATCTTTTTGGAAAAGGTTATCTAATTAACGACGAAGTGATGCAAGATTTTGCACAAGAAATCGGTGTTAGTATGGGATTAAAATGTCCTGCTGTTTTTATAGATATGTTTGAAGATGTTGAAACAGAAGCTAATTTTGATTATTTGACAGTAGTTGGAAAATTTAATAAAATAAAAAAAGGCGAATTTCTTACTTTCACAATTAAAGAATCATCTGGTAAAACTCATGAATTTTTATTGTTAAATGAATTCGAAACGGCTTATTTAATTACAGATGAAATTCTAAAAAAAGACGAAACAATTGAAGTAACTTTTTTTGCATCTGAAATATATAACGCCAAAATTGGTCGCTACGTAAATTATAATATTGTTACATACATAGAAAAAAAATAAATATGTTTATTCCATTTGAAGAATTACCAAAAAGTTCGCGTGTTTGGATTTACCAATCAGAAAGAAAACTTTCAGATGAAGAAGTTCAAATAGCAGATGAAATGCTTAAAACTTTTGTAAATGATTGGGCGGCTCATAGTACTCCGTTACAAGCTTCTTACCAAATTATTTACAACAGATTTATAGTTTTAGCTGTAAATCAAGAACATCATCCAGCTTCTGGTTGTTCAATCGATGCTTCGGTTCGAGTAATTCAAGATTTAGAACAAAAATTTAATGTAGATTTATTAGACAAAATGAATGTGACTTATAAAACAGGTGAATTCATTGCTCATAAATCTTTAATCGATTTCAAAAAAATGGCTAAAGAAAAAGCCGTTAACGGAAATACGATTGTGTTTAATAACCTTGTAAATACTATTGAGGAATTTGAAGAATTTTGGGAAGTTCCGGCTTCTGAAAGTTGGCACAGCCGCTTTTTTTAGAATTTAAAATATCCTTAATTTATTATTATAATCATCTTCAAAAGCTTATTTTTGAAGATGATTTTTTTTAAAAACAGTTATGAAATTCAAATCTTTAGTTTTAATATTTATATCAAGTATATCTTTCGCTCAAAAAAATAAAGTAAATCCTCAACAAGTTTGGGTTGATAGCGTTTATAACCAAATGAATTTTGATGAACGTGTTGGTCAACTTTTTATGGTTGCAGCTTATTCAAATCGAGACGAAAAACATGTGAATTCGCTTATTGATTTGGTTAAGAATCAAAACATCGGGGGGGTAATTTTTTTTCAAGGTGGTCCAGTACGTCAAGCAAAAATAACTAATAAATTAAATGCAAATTCTAAACTTCCTCTTTTCGTCGGAATCGATGCTGAATGGGGATTAGGTATGCGTTTACCAGATTCAACATTATCTTTTCCATATCAAATGACTTTGGGCGCTTTGCAAGACA
>NZ_CANRNX010000070.1 GCF_947632075.1 uncultured Flavobacterium sp. | reverse complement strand
AATTACGTATTTAGAAACTCCAGACGGGCCAATGCCAATTGAAGTTTTTGGAGCACATAATTTAAATAATTTAGCCGGTGCAAAATGGATTTGCCAAAACATGGGAATCGATGAAGATGATTTCTACGAAGCCATTCAAAGCTTTAAAGGTGCTGCTAAACGTTTAGAAAAAATTGCAGAAACAACTTCGGCTGTTGTTTATAAAGATTTTGCGCATTCCCCAAGTAAAGTTAGTGCAACTACGCAAGCGGTTAAAAAACAATATCCGAATAAGAAGTTAATTGCATGTTTAGAATTACATACATATTCTAGTTTAAATGCCGAATTCTTATCGCAATATGAAGGTGCTTTAGATGCTGCTGATGTTGCTGTAGTTTTCTATTCGCCAGATGCGGTTGCGATTAAAAAATTAGAAGAAATTTCTAAAACACAAATTGAATCAGCTTTCAACAGAAACGATTTAATTGTTTATACGAATCCAACAGAGTTTCAAAATTTCTTAAAAGAGCAAACCTTTAACGAATCTGTTCTTTTATTAATGAGTTCAGGAAATTACGGAGGTTTAGATTTTGACGAAGTTCAAACTATTATTTCATAAAACATAAAGCGACTTTTTTAGGTCGCTTTTTTTAAACAGGTGTTTTATATGTCAGGTTTGTTGATCTATTAATTCGTGTAAACTTTTAAAGCTTACTCCTTTTAAAGGAGTTAAATTTAACATATATAAATTTCCATTATGATTTATAAAACTAACAGAATTATATTTCGTGTAAAAAATAATACCCAAATAAGCTTCATTTGTATTACCAAAAGAAATAAAAATATTTGTAGGTTCTAAAACATTTGGCATTTTTTCAAAATAGCCAGATTCTATTTCTAACTCATAAAATTTGTTATCATTGCTACGAATTGAAGTTGCGTTACTTGTGAAAAAAAGATTTGAATTATTGAATGGATATTCACTCACATTTAAATAACCTCCCATTAAATCTAAATATTCAGGATTATAAAATAAATTAGGAGCCTTTATCTCAATTTCTCTATCAATTTTTGTAATATCAACTGCTTTATTTGAAGTTCCTAATAAGGTTATTTGAAGATAGAATTTATTATCAATTAGCACATTCTCACCTGCATATTTATCTTTTATGTAACAACTGTTTAAGTATGTTATTCTGTCGTAATCAATAGGAATAATGTCTTGTATAATTAAACTAGGGCTATCTTTTTTAAATTCAATGGCATTTTCATTTATAAAAAAAATAGTTATTTTATAAATGAAATAAATTAGAAAAACGGAAAGAATAATATATAATATTTTATACTTTTTCATAAATTAAATTCGACTTTATATTTACAAATTTAGCGTTTAAACGATGAATACTAAATTAATTAGTATAATTATTTTTTTTAGATGTAGCGTTTGATATTGTTATTTTTAATTCTTGATTTATGAATAAAGCATCTTTCTTTATTTCATTTTTCGTAACTTTATTATCTAAGTTGTTGAAATATGGATGATTATCAAGATAAACATTTCTCAATAAAACATTGGTCAGAAGATGATAAACCAAGAGAAAAGCTTATGCTTAAAGGGAAAATCGCTTTAAGTGATGCTGAACTTTTGGCTATTTTAATCGGTTCCGGAAGTAGAAATGAATCGGCTGTAGCTTTATGTAAACGCATTTTAGCTTCGAACGAAAATAATTTAAATCAACTAGGTAAACAATCTATTCAACAATTACTTCAATTTAAAGGAATAGGCGAAGCTAAAGCAATTACTATTATTGCAGCTTTAGAATTGGGTAAACGTCGTCGTTTAGAAGAAGCCAAACAATTCACTCAAATCAAATCTAGCAACGATGTTTTTGAACATATGCAACCTTTAATCGGAGATTTATCTAATGAGGAATTTTGGGTTTTACTTTTAAATAATAGCAACAAAATCATACAAAAAATACAACTTTCAAAAGGTGGATTAACTGCAACTTTGGTTGACATTCGTTTGCTTTTCAAACAAGCTTTAGAGCATTTTGCAACGGCAATTATTTTGGTTCACAACCATCCTTCCGGACAATTAAAACCAAGTGAAGCTGATAAAAGTATTACCCGCAAAATTGCAGACGCCGGAAATATATTGGAAATTAAATTGTTAGATCATATTATTGTTACAGAACATGATTATTTTAGTTTTGCTGATGACGGAATTTTATAATTTATTTCTGATTTAAATTCTTAAATTGCAGGTTATTATTAGAAACAAACTTTTTGAAATGATAACCACTCAAAATCTTCAGTTTTCTTATAACAGTAAACAAAATTTTTCGTTTCCTGATTTATCTTGTAAATCTGGTGAAACGCTTTTGATTACCGGAAGTTCAGGAAAAGGAAAAACAACATTACTTCATTTATTAGGCGGACTTTTATCGCCAACTTCAGGAACTATTCAAATAGACGGAACTGAAATTTCAAATCTATCACCTTCGAAATTAGATGCTTTTCGCGGGAAAAATATCGGAATGGTTTTACAGAAATCATATTTCGTTGAGGCTTTAACTGTTTTAGATAATGTGATTTTGGCTTCATGGTTAGCAACCGGAAAAAAAGCCAAAGAAAAAGCGATTCAACTTTTAACGCAACTCGATCTAGCAAATCAAATTCATAAATTACCGGCTCAATTAAGTATTGGGCAGCAACAACGTGTAAATATAGCTCGTGCTTTAATCAATAATCCAAAAGTTATTTTAGCAGACGAACCTACTTCAAGCTTAGATGATGAAAACGCTCAAATTGTAGCTGAATTACTTTCTAATTTAGCTAATGAACACAAAGCTGCTTTAATCATAGTAACGCACGACCAACGTTTAAAAACACAATTTACTAACGCTATAAACTTATAATATGATTGGGAAAATAGCTTGGGAAAATATGTGGTTTAAACCACTAAATACCGTTTTAAGTGTTTTACTTTTAACGGCTTCGGTTTCAATTATTTCTGTTTTAATCTTACTTCAAAAACAGTTCGAAGAACAATTTTCATCTTCAATGGATGATATCGATTTGGTTCTTGGAGCTAAAGGAAGTCCTTTGCAATTAGTGCTTTCTTCCGTTTATCAGATTGATGCGCCTCCTGGAAATATCAATTATTTAGAAGCGAAGCGTTGGATGGAAAATCCGTTTATTGCTTCTGCAATTCCTTTAGCTTACGGAGATAATTACAAAGGTTACAAGATTATTGGTACAACTCCCGAATATATTTCAAAATATGGTGGAGAAGTTGTTCAAGGAAATGTATTTCAGAAAGATTTTGAGGTTGTTGTTGGTTACGAAATTGCTCAGAATTTAGGATTAAAAGTAGGTGATACGTTTTTAGGAACACACGGTGACGCTGAAGAAGGTGAAGTTCATGAAGAGAAACCGTATACAATTGTTGGAATTGCTTCTAAAACGGGTAAAATTTTAGATAACGTAATTTTATCGAATATCGAATCGGTTTGGAATATGCACGACCATGATCACGATTATGAAGAAGACCATGTTCATGACCACAACCACGATCACGATCATTCTCATGATGAAGTTTCTTCTTTAGAAGGAAAAGAAATTACAGCTGTTTTTTTGAAATTCAGAAACAAAATGGGAATTGTAACTTGGCCAAGAATGATTCCTCAAAATACCGAAATGCAAGTAGCTTCACCAGCTGTTGAAATCAATCGTTTGTTTTCTTTATTCGGTGTTGGTTTAACCGCGCTTCAATATTTAGCGTACGGAATTATGCTAATTTCCGGCATAAGTATTTTCGTTGCACTTTATAATACATTAAAAGAACGCAAATTTGAATTCGCCTTATTACGTGTCAATGGAGCAACTCGTTTACAACTTCTAAAATTAGTTTTAATAGAAAGTTTGTTACTTTGTATTACAGGTTTTGTTTTCGGAATGATTTTTGGAAGAATTGCCTTGTATTTCATATCGCTTTCTTCTGAAGCTGAATTCAAAATGGCGTTCAATCCGTTTGAATTTATTTGGGACAAAGAAGGTGTTTTATTTTTAATGACTTTATTAGTAGGTGTACTTGCTGCCTTAATTCCGGCAATAAAAGCATATTACTTAAACATATCAAAAACATTAGCAAATGCTTAAAAAATATATTTTACCAGCGGTTTTATTTAGTGCTTTCGGTTTGATGAGTTTCACAACTTTTCATCATCATTCAAATGAAAATACAGCTGAGTTTTATCAGAGAAAAGATACCGTTACTTGGAAACAATTAGGAAATATTACGTTTCTTAAGAAAAAAGATCCAACTTACGGAGAAGTTATGTTTCCGGTTATTAATGGAAATTTAAAAGCAAAACAAGGAAAGAAAATTGTAGCCAAAGGTTTTATCGTTCCAATAGATAATAAAACGTATGCATTAAGTAAAAACGTTTTTGCGCAGTGTTTCTTTTGTGGAAATGCGGGTCCAGAAACCATTATGGGATTACAGTTTAAAGGTGGAACACCAAAATTAAAAACAGATCAATATGTGACTATCGAAGGGACTTTTCGTTATAACGATTCAAATATTGAAGATTGGATTTACCACATTGATAATGCTGTTATTGTAAAAGGGAAGTAGTGAAGAAGTTTAATCACATTACAGATATTTTTTTTGATTTAGATCACACAATTTATGATTTCGAAAAAAATTCTGAATTAACTTTTATTCAAATTTTTAATGATTTGAATTTAGATGTTGGACCAGATTTTAAGGAACAATTTAAAATTTATAATGACATTTATTGGGATAAACTTTCAAGAAAAGAAATCACGGCTGAGTTTTTGCGTTATGCACGTTTAGCTGATACTTTTACTGCTATTAATTATAAAATTGCAGATGAAACCATTTACAAAATTGCAGATTTGTTTATTGAGTATCTCCCTAATTACAATCATGTTTTTGATGGAGCTCATGATGCCTTATCTTATTTAAAAAAAAAATATAGATTGCACATCATCACAAACGGACCTGATAAAGTACAAGAACGTAAATTGAAAAATGCTAATTTAACAGAGTATTTTCATACTATTACAAATTCTGAATTGGCTGGAGTTAAAAAGCCTGATCCTGCAATTTTCAACTATGCTTTAAAATTGGCAAATGTTTCTGCAGAAAATAGTTTAATGATTGGAGACAACCTTGATGCTGATATTCAAGGAGCTTTAAATGTTGGTATTGACGTTATTTGGTTTGATGAATATAAATCTGATAAAAAATTTAATTTTGTAACTATAAATGAATTGAATGAATTAAAAAATATATTGTAAATGAAAAAAATAATTTTATTATTTGTTGTTTTATTCTCATTAGGAATAAACGCTCAAGACAAAAATGTCAAGTACATATTTTTAAAACGTGTTTATGATTTTCAATCTGAACCAAATGAATATCGTTTAAATACAGCGTTAAAACAGAAAATGGAACAATTAGGGTATATTGTTTATTTTGATAAAGAAATGCCTCAAGAAGTTCGTTTAGATCCTTGTGTAGAATATATTGGAGAGTTGGTTAGAGATAAAGGAAGTTTATCAACTAACTTGACTTTTACACTTACTGATTGTAAAGGAAATGTGGTTTTTAAAAATAGCGGAACCAGCCGTTTAAAAAAGCATAATAAGTCTTACATGGAGGCTCTACAAAACATATTCAAATATTCAACTATTGGACGTTTAAAAATAAACTAAACTAAAAAGCACTTCATTCGAAGTGCTTTTTTAGTAATTATATTTTCCTTGCCAACGTTGACGTAAAAAATCTTGAGTCTGTTTTTCTCTTGCGTTTTCTCCAGGTTCATAAAACGGAAAGTTGCTTAATTCATCAGGAAGAAATTCTTGATAAGCAAAATTTCCTGGATAGTCGTGTGAGTATTTATAATCTTCACCATAACCTAATTCTTTCATTAATTTAGTTGGTGCATTTCGTAAATGAATCGGAACAGATAAATCGCCAGTTTGTTTTACTACTTGTTGTGCTTTTCCAATGGCTAAGTAACTCGCGTTACTTTTTGGAGAAGTTGCTAAATAAATAGCGCATTGGCTTAACAAGATTCTACTTTCTGGATATCCGATGACAGAAACTGCTTGAAAGATGTTATTCGCCATGATTATTGCCGTTGGATTGGCTAAACCAATATCTTCAGACGCTGATATGACTAATCTTCGGGCAATAAATTTTAAATCTTCTCCACCTTCAATCATTCGGGCTAACCAATAAACGGCTCCGTTTGGGTCACTTCCTCGAATTGATTTTATAAAAGCGGAAATTATGTCATAATGTTGTTCACCAGTTTTGTCGTATCTAACCGTATTTTGTTGAACTACTTGCAACACTTTATCGTTGGTAATTTCAATTTCATCTCCAGAAATTGAATTCACAATCAATTCAAAAGTATTTAATAGTTTCCTACCATCGCCACCAGAAATTCTAAATAAAGCCTCAACTTCTTTAAGTTCGATTTTCTTTGTTTTAAGAAATCTGTCTGTTTCTATGGCACGTTCCAATAAAGCTTGTAAATCGTCTTTTGTAAAAGCATTTAAAGTATAAACTTGGCAACGCGAAAGTAGGGCAGGAATCACCTCAAAGCTTGGGTTTTCTGTAGTTGCACCAATTAATGTAATCCAGCCTTTTTCGACTGCTCCTAAAAGTGAATCTTGTTGCGATTTACTAAATCTATGAATCTCATCAATAAATAAAATAGGATTTCGAGCTGTGAAAATTCCACCGCTGTTTTTAGCTTTTTCTATAACTTCACGTACATCTTTAACTCCAGCATTAATCGCACTTAAAACATAAAATGGTCGTTCACTTTCTTGCGCAATAATTTCTGCTAAAGTAGTTTTTCCAGTTCCTGGAGGTCCCCAAAAAATCATGGATGGAATTAATCCACGTTTTATATTTTGTGTTAAAATGCCAGATTCTCCAACCAAATGTGCTTGACTGATGTAATCTTCTAATCGTTTCGGACGAATGCGTTCTGCTAATGGTGCTTCCATTTTGTAAATTTATGAAATCATTTCAATATTTAGAATACGTCTGTTAAAATGGCAGTCTTTTTTTTGTGGATGATTTTTTGATTGCATTTTAATATGCAAGAAAAGAAATTTGAATTTACCATAAACGTTTTATTAATTCCATTTTTATTCCTTTTAGGAATATGGTCGGTTTATTATTTAAACTGGCGCTATTTTTTAGAATTAAATGAATTCGGAATTTATCCAAGAGATTTGTCTGGCTTAAAAGGGGTTTTGTTTAGTCCGTTTCTTCACGGAAGTATTGGACATATCGCAAATAATTCAGTAGCTATAATTGTACTACTTTCCATTTTGTATTTCTTTTATAAGGAAGATTTTTGGAAAGTTCTTTTATTCGGATGGTTGTTTTCTGGATTAGGAACTTGGTTGATCGGTCGAGAAAGTTTTCATATCGGAGCAAGCGGAATCGTTTATGTTTTAACAAGTTTCATTTTCTTTGCAGGTATGCGAACGAAGTATTATCGTTTGATGGCACTTTCGTTTTTTGTAGTTTTAATTTACGGAGGTTCTATCTGGTATTTGTTTCCAGATGTGGAAGAAGGAATTTCTTGGGAAGGACATCTGGCTGGTTTCTTAACCGGAATTACTTTGGCTTTTACTTTAGAAAAACGCCAGTATGAACCTATGTATAAATACGAATGGCAACATCCCGATTTTGATCCTTCTGAAGATGTTTTTATGAAACATTTTGATGAAAAAGGAAATTTTAATCCGAAACCTAAAAATTATATCGAACTAAATAAACCGAAACGCAGTATTTCATATTTACATTATTCTATGATTTATTCTGGTAAAATTACATATGATTTTGATTCATATTCTTGTAGTTTCGAATCACAAATTGAATCGCCGTTTCAAGAATATCACCCATAGTTTCACAATTTTTAAAAGTCTTTTCGTGTGTAAGCTTTTGTAATGCTTTTCTAAGATTTTCTACATGTTCGTATGGTGCAATATCGTCTTTTTTCATAACAGCAATCAAATCATCAAAACGTTCTTTGTTTGCTAAAACTCGACGGGCAATAACCGAACGAACTTCTCTTCGGTATTGTTCCATAGAACCACGAACTAACTTTTCTAACACCATTTGAACCATGGTGAAGTTTTCTTTAAAATATTGTGGAAGATAAATTTTTAAATTGCCTTCGTAATTTTGTTGATCAAAATCAATCGGACGAATTCTATAAACTACTTGGTCAAAATCGTGAGTTGGAATAACTACATAATTGTACGAACGCATATCACCTAAAAGACCAATCATGCTACGTTCATTAAATTTTACAAACTCTTTAGAGATTTGTGCTTTTTCTAATTCGTTACAATTTGGAAGGTGATTTTTAATAAACACATCACCCGGAATTCCTAAAATATGTTCTTCAATAAGTGTGTCTTTGTAAACCAAATAATTCATCGGATAGGGTGAAAGCATTTCTTCCAATTCTAATCCGTATAAACGCGAAGCATCTGCACGTTTAATATAAAAATTGGTGTAATTATCATTTAAGATGTTACGAACTTTTACTCGAAACGGTTTTGAATTTCCGAAGGTACAGAAATCAATACTATCTACTTTTAAGAACGGTAAAACATCTTTATCACCGTTAGAATGTAATAAAGTATAAATTTTATTTAAGCTGTCTTCAATTTCTTTTTGTTCAAATTCCGGATAATAAACACGTAACCAAAGCGTGTCATTTCCGTCTTTATCTTCTAAAGAAATGTAACCTGAAAAGCGCATTAAGTCATTGTAAAAAACACTCGTTTTTGTGGTGCGATTGTATTTTTCTAAATATTCCATAAGTTCTGGAATAATCGGATAAATGGGTTTACGATATTCTATTTTAACGTCTTTTTTCATGGTTGAATTATTTAAAAAATGAGATACCAAATTTGCAAAACAAACTCAATATCTCATTTAATTATTTTCTTTATAATCTAAAATTTACTTATAATCTCTGGCGAACTGCTTCGTATAAGAAAGCTCCACAAGCTACAGAAACATTTAATGAAGAAATGGTTCCGTACATAGGTAATTTTGCTTTTTCGTCTACAATTTTTAATACAGACGGATTTACTCCTTTATCTTCTGAACCCATAATAATTGCAATAGGTTGGTTGAAGTTAATGTCGTAAATGTTATTTTCTGTTTTTTCTGTTGCTGCTACAGTAACATATCCTGAACCTTGTAAGTAGAAAATAGCATCTTTAATGTGGTCAACTTTACAAATAGGAATGTTAAACACTGCTCCAGCAGAAGTTTTTACGGTATCTCCGTTTACAGGTGCCGCACCTTGTTTTCCAATAATAATAGCGTCAACTCCTGTACATTCTGCAGTACGGATAATTGCACCAAAATTACGAGCGTCTGATAATTGATCTAAAATTAAGATTAAAGGTGTTTTTTCTGATTCAGATATCGTTTCAACTAATGCTTCTAATTCAATAAATTTAATCGGAGCAATTGATGCAACTGCACCTTGGTGGTTATTAAATTTGCTTAATTTGTTTAATTTTTCAACAGGAACGTAAGAGAAGTTAATGTTCCCTTTTTTCATTGTTTTCATAAGCTCTTGCATTAATTCGCCTTGAGCTTCTTTCTGGATAAATACTTTATCGATTTCTTTTCCTGCATTTATCGCCTCGATAATTGCACGAATTCCAAATATTTGATGTTCGTTTTGCATACTGCAAAGATATTATTATATTTATAAAATATGAGAAATTTTATTTCTAAGCTAAAAATCAAATTTATGAAAAAATATGCTTTTCTGTTTTTTGCTGGATTCTTAGTGGTTTCGTGTAAAACGCAATCTAAATTTGAAGATAAAAATATCGTTTTAATGATGTTTTAGATAATTCAATTTCGTTAGATGCTGTTCAGTTGCATGGAATGAATTATGCAGGAAGAGCTTATAAAACAGATTCTATTTACGTTTATGGAAATGTTCCGCAAACTATAATTGATTCTGTAATGAATGTAAGAAAACTTGAAAACAAAAAATAAGCAGGCTAATTAAAGTCTGCTTATTTTTTTAAAACTGTGTTTTATAACTTAAGTGAATGATAGAATTACTCATTTTAAATTCTTGTTTATGTTGTAATCCGTTGGCGTAAATTAAATTGAAAATTCCAGACGGAGTAGCTATTCCAATTCCCAATCCTACAGAATATAAATTTCCTCTTGTATTGGTTGAGTCGTCTATGAAATATAAATAATCAGCGATTGAATGTGCATATAAAGTAGGTGATAGTACAAAACGATATTCGGTGAAAATTCCTGCTAAAGATTGCGCTTGTAAAGTATTTTCGTAAAAACCACGAATATTTTGTGCGCCTCCAAATCGGTATAATTCGTTATATAATATAGTCGGACTAAAAATTTGATATGCTTTCGCTTTTATGTAAACTACGTTTCGTTCATCTAAATAAAAATGATTGAATGCTTCAATATCTACAAATTGTTGGTTCACTTTTGATTCGTCGTCTGTTCTGCTTCCGGTTCCTAATAAAGCTGTGATTCTTGTTTGTAGCGGAAATAAAACGTGCTCTCTATAATGCGAAAATTCGTAATTCAATGTTAGGAATTTACTCGAGAAATTTTGTGCAGCGTAGGTGTTGAATTCTCCTGCGACCGAAGTTGTGCTTTGGTAACCTAATCCAATTTTGTTATTATAGGTTATATAATATAATAATGAGGTATTGAATTTGGTGTTCTGTTGCGTGCTATCTTGTTTAAAAATTTGAAGATTTGCTTTTAATCCTATTGGTGATTGAAATAGGTAAGGAAGTTCTGTTCCTAAATTAAATGTTGATTGTTGATTTCCGTCATTTCGCCAATACAAGTTGAATTGCTCACCTTTATTTAAAATGTTTAAAAGTTTCAAATCTAAATTTCCATTAAAACGAACCTTTCCATTGTCGTCATTTGAGAATCCGATTAAACCATCAAATTGATTTGCATTTGCCTTTTCCAAAAATAAATACAGCACGGTTTTGTTTTCTGTAAATAACACTTCTGGCGGTTTTACGGTTTTTATAAACGCAAATTGGCTAAATTCTTTCTGTATTTCTGAAATAGTTTGTTGGTTAAAATCTTTTTTAATGTACTTTTTTAGCAGTTGTTTATTAATTCCTTTCGGGAAATTTGTGTACGGATTTATCGTAATTAAGTCAATTTTCCTCTTTTCGTCTAATCGTATTTTCAATTGACTATTAATAACATCGTTATCTATTATCTGATTATCAAGTTTAATTTCGCTAATGGAATAACCTTGCTTTTCTAACACTTCTAAATAATTAGATAGGGTGCTCTCGGTTTTGTTTAGAGGAATTGATATTGAATTTTCTTTAAGATTTAATATTTTTTTTACTTCTGAATTTATGGAATCGAAATTTATTTTTATACTTTTGACGCGCTTGTTCAAAGCGATTTTATATAAGAAGGTTGAATCATTACTTTTTTCAGTAGAAAGAAATTGCTGATTTATATAGCCGTCATTGTATAAAATATTCTGAAATTTTTCGAATTCTGAAATGATACTTTTAGCGTTTTCGTGTTTTTTTATATAAGAAATACTATCTATAACGATGTTTTCACTTTTTGAAACACCGTCAATTTTCAGAAATAAACTTTGAGCATTCATTTTGAAAAAGCTTATAAATAGTAATATATAAAGAAATTTGTTCAAGATTTGATTATTTTTTATAGTAACGAAATTAAAGTAAAATTTGGTATTCAGAATATAAAATACACAATAGATTTGAAAATAAATTAATTAAGTTTGTTTTCGTTCAAATTATTTATATATTTGCATCCCCGTAAATAGCGGGATTTTAATATTGTATTAAATTATTTAATAAACATTATGCCA
>NZ_CANRNX010000069.1 GCF_947632075.1 uncultured Flavobacterium sp. | reverse complement strand
TACTTAATTAGCTTCCTACGGTTCCGTTCAACGGGCTTTCATCTCTTGTCTTCCAGACAAGACGAAAGCTTAGTTATGGGAAGCAGGATTTTTCTATTATTAAATCTTGTACCCGTAAGACCTTTACCATAACCAAAACCAGCGCTTTTTATACTGTTATCAAAACAAAGTTGTAAAAAAACTCCATTATGTTTATTAATCTGTTTGTTTTCAATGAAATACATTTTATTACCTGTAATATATTTAAAAGGCTGATAAAAAAACTTTGCATTTTCAGCACCAAAAGCTATTGTGTTTACATCATTAGGTGTAACTTCATTTGTATGTATAACCAAATCTTCAAGTCCATTATTGTAATTTGTACGTGTTACATAAGGTATTGAGTATTCTGAAATTGTACTTACCAAATCCGATTTATGGTATGGTTTAGAATTTTTTACTTGAAAATTCTCTTTAACAATACTTGTTAACCATCTTAAGTCTGAATCTTTATTCTCCATCTTCAAACAAATATTTACGTCCTTGCATAATCATGCTAAACTCAAAGGTTAGGTAATCGCCAATGGTTTTTTCAAAGTCAGCTTCGGTTGGTATTTCGTCGTTAAAGTAATAGAACGAGTGTAGCCATTCGTCATCTGCTTCTACGGTTGTTTTTACACAAAACTTGGTAGGTGCTTCTATACGGTTAAACCACACATCCAACAGGTGTTGTTTTTTGTCTTGCGCATGTATGGTTTCTACCAAGCCACGGTGTTTTTGTACTTCAAATCCGTCGTTCTCAAAGTTTATAAACTTTACTTCTTTGTCTTTGTCGTGTGGCACTCCTGCAGTAAACACTGCAATACATGGGTTGGTACCCACACCATAAAAGGTGTTTTTGTTTAGTGTAATTACCCCCTCTAGTGTATGGTGTTTTAGTATGTTTGCTTTTATAGCTTGTTCTTCTTTGGTTTTACCCGTCATAGAAGATTGCGGCACTATTACTATAACTTTACCGTCTTCTACGATACTGTTTAATAAATGTTCGGTAAAATTAATTTCGTACAAGCTTGGGTTTGCTTTTGTACCCATAGAGTAAGGTGGGTTCATCATTCCCACAGTACAACCTTTTTCTTGCAATACGGCTGGGTTTTGCTTTAAAAAGTCTTCTTGCTCTAGGTTACTTTTACCATCACCACGCAATATCATATTAGTTGTTGCAATGGTAAACATATAAGGCTGTAGCTCCAAACCGTGTAATTGTTCTTTACGTATACGTCTTTTCTCAGCTTCTTTGTCTGTTTTTTGTAGCATATCGTGCATGGCTGCAATTAAAAAACCTGCGGTTCCACAACACGTATCTAAAACCTTATCTGTTGGTTTTAGTTCTGCTAAATCGCAAAAAAGCTCAGTAATGTGCTTAGGTGTTAATACAATACCTAGGTTTTGTCCATCGCCCCCCGAATAGGACATAAACTCACCGTAAAATCTACCTAAATAATCTTCGGCAGATTGTATGTATTTTATGTTGGTGTAGATGTTTTTGTATAAAAACTCGGTATAGTGTTTTAAAGGCGTTTTACCTAAAAATTCATTTACCTCATTAATAGCTTTGGTGTCTTTAATTACTAAAAACTGACTTAAAAGTTTATCTTTTTTAACTTCGGGTTTAACATCAGCTCTTTTAAGATTGCGTTCAATAGCTTTGTATATTATTTCACCGTCTGTTTCTACTGCTTCTTCACCTTCTTCTAGTGGTATACTTAAACTATCAATACTAAAACCTTTATAATCTATTTCGCGTAGTGCTAATAAAATACCAGAAACAATTAAGGGTTTGTCTTTATCTTGTATGCTGCCGTAATTTCTTAAATCTTCGTGTAAAGACTTTGCATCTTTTAGTATTTCTTCTGTTGTTTTTTCTTGCGGTGTTGCCTCTTTAAGAATAACAGTTGTGTAAAAAGTGTCTATATTTTTCTCGCTAAAAAGGGTAAAAGTTTCTACATCTTCTAATTCTTTATAACCTCCTCTTTCATCAATAAAAATAGGCGAAATACGATGCTTTTTCTCATCACCCGATACGCCAAAGGCTAGAACTTTTTTATATGAAGTGTTTAAGGCAAGATGTTTACCATAAAACAAAGCACCATTAACTGCGAAATCTTTAACGCTTTTGGTTTCTGCCTCTATAACATCTTTATCATTTCTTTTAATATGTTTAGATAAATCAGCTTTGTTTTCAATAACTAATAAAAAGTCTTTTACTACTCCACAATATTCAGGAAAACCTACTTTACCTGTACCAGCTTTAGAAGCTGTTTTTAATGCTTCGTCTATTTCTTTTATAGTACTTCCTTGTGGTGATAAGTTTAAATTAGCTTCTTTTAATAAGTCGTAAACCCAAAGGTCTGTTGCTGCTTCTTTCTTAGCCATTGTTGTTTTTTATAATTTGGTTATTTACTAAAAGGTAAATTATAGTTTCCTTTTCGGCACGTAAATATACTAAATGGTAAATTGTTTAAATAATTTACGAGGGTTGAAGTTTATAAAATAGTTTTGTTAATTGCTATTTCTTTATCTGAATAAGAAGTTAATCTTTTTAAATTAACAGCGTAAGATTTATGAATTCGAACAAATAAATTAGGTGAGAATGTAAGTAACGCAAGAAATTTTAGATATAATTATGCGTTGTGCTATTTTTGCGCCCAGTGCCACAAACGCACAACCTTGGAAAGTTAGGGTTGTTAGAAATCAAGAGGTTTTAAGTGAAATTAATGAACGTTGGAAGAAAACCGCTCTTGCAACAAGTGCTGCTAATGCTCGTAATCCAGAATATAGTGTTTTTCATCATGCACCTGTTTTAATTGTAATTGCAGGAGAATCTAAAAATATAAAAGCTCGAGTAGATGTTGGAATTATGTTACAAACCATTTTGTTGAGTGCTCACGGACTTGGTTTAGGAACTTGTCCGATTGGAATGTTGATTCCACCAATAATTAACCCAGAAAATCAAGACATTGTTACTTTATTAAATATTCCTGAAGATTATGAAGTTATGGGCGTTATTGCTCTAGGTTATCTAGATGAAAGTCCTGAGGCTCCTATTAGATATAGTGATAAAGTGAAATATATTAGATAAGTAGTTTTAAATAAAAAAACAAAGACTATTTTAACATCAAATTAGTCTTTGTTTTTAAATTAAATCTTCTGCAATATATGTTTAACAATAAACAAACCGTAAATGTTAGAAATTTGATTTATAAATTTATTAAAATCTAATGTAGCTTTTTCGTTTGCATGATCAGAAATGGTTCTGATTACTGTATATGGAATTTTATATTCATAACACACTTGCGCTACAGCGGCACCTTCCATTTCTACACAAAGTACTTCAGGAAAATCAGTGAAAATTTTATTTGTTTGAGTTTTTTCATGTACAAATTGATCTCCACTTGCAATTAAACCTAAATGAATTTTCGGATTTGAAATACTAAATTCATCTAATGTTTCTTTTGAAACATAGTGTTCCATATTTTTTCTATCAAGAAAAATTTCAATTTCGTTTTTTGCGATTTCAGTTAATTCTGAATTAGTTCTAAAAAACTTTTTATTGGTTAACGGAATTTCATTTTTCGGATATAACGGAAATGCATCAAAATCATGTTGAGCTAAATTTGTAGCAATAACAACATCTCCAATTTTTACTTTATCTGCTAAACCACCTGCAACTCCGGTGAAAATTAATTGAGTAATTTTAAATTCATGAATAAGAGTTGTCGTTGTAATAGCAGCTGCCACTTTTCCAATTCTTGAAAAAACTACAACTACCTCATGGTTTTCTAATTTTCCAGTTGTATATACTCGATTACCAATCTTTTTAGATTCAAAAATCTCCATTTCATTGATAATTGCATTTACTTCTTCAGGGATAGCTCCTATAATTCCTATCATAATTTTTAATTAAAAAAAGCTGCCTTTTGTAGACAGCTTAATTATTATAATGAAAATAAAGATTTTATTTCTTCTATTTTATCTAATTTTTCCCAAGTGAAAAGTTCAACTTCCATTGATTTTTCTTCTCCGTTTGGATTTGTAAAAATTTTAGTGACTACTTCATTTTTACGACCCATGTGTCCGTAAGCAGCAGTTTCACTATAAATTGGTTGACGTAATTTTAAAGATTGTTCGATAAAATATGGTCTTAAATCAAACAATTCTTGAATTTTAATTGCGATTTCAGCATCTGAGATATTTACTTTAGAAGTTCCGAAGGTATTAACAAAAACTCCCATTGGTTCAGCAATACCAATTGCGTAAGATACTTGAACTAAAATTTCATCAGCTACACCTGCAGCAACTAAATTCTTAGCGATGTAACGTGCAGCGTAAGCAGCAGAGCGGTCTACTTTACTCGGATCTTTCCCAGAAAAGGCACCACCTCCGTGTGCTCCTTTACCACCATAAGTATCTACAATAATTTTACGTCCAGTCAATCCAGTATCTCCGTGTGGACCTCCGATAATGAAAACTCCTGTAGGATTTACATGATAAGTAATTTCATCATTAAAATAAGCCTGATATTGAGGATATTTTTTAAGTAAACGTGGAATTAAAATAGAAATTACGTCTGCTTTAATTTTATCTTGCATTGCTTTATCAGCTGTTTGTTTAGCTTCGAAAGTTCCATTTGCAGGTTTAACAAAATCATCATGTTGTGTAGAAAGAACTATAGTTACAACCTTTGTTGGTTTATTATCGTCACCATATTCCAAAGTAACCTGAGATTTTGCATCTGGTCTTAAATAAGTAATTTCATTGTTTTCTCTACGTAATTCTGCTAATTCTTGTAGTAATTTATGAGCTAAATCTAAGGCTAAAGGCATATAGTCTTCAGTTTCATTAGTTGCGTAACCAAACATAATTCCTTGGTCACCAGCACCTTGTTCTTCTTTGTTAGCTTTGTCAACTCCTTGGTTGATGTCTGCAGATTGTTCATGAATTGCTGACAAAATTCCACAAGAATTTGCATCGAACATATATTCACTTTTCGTGTAACCAATTTTTTTAATGGTTTCACGTGCAATTTTCTGAACATCTAAATAGGTGTTTGATTTAACTTCTCCAGCTAAAACAACTTGTCCAGTAGTAACTAAAGTTTCACAAGCTACTTTAGATTCTGGGTCGAAAGCTAAAAAGTTATCAATTAAAGCGTCTGAAATTTGATCAGCAATTTTGTCTGGATGTCCCTCACTTACAGATTCTGAGGTGAAAAAATAAGCCATATAGATTGTTTTATTTTTATAATTTAAATTGAAGAAATTTTTAAATGCAACAAAAAATAAAACTAAAGTATAATTCTGCTTTAGCATTTTTTTTACGAGGTTGCAATCAGTCAAATTTCTCCTCTAATATTTTGAACTACAAAAGTACAGCTTTCTGTTCATAAAATAAAGTTAATTTTTAAATCAATTTAAAATTGAAAAAAGAATCGTTTTTATGAAATCGAAAATAAATATATTATAACTTTGAAAAATAATTATTAATTAGATGAAATTTCATACAGCAGAAGATCAATCAACAGTAACACCTGTAAAAGCTTTAGGTTTTTTAAAAGAAGGTAATAAACGATTTGTAGCAAATTTAAAATCACATCACGATTTATTACAACAGGTAAACGAATCCAGAGAAAGTCAGTTTCCCTTTGCCATAATTTTAAGCTGTATTGACAGTAGAACTTCAGCTGAATTAATTTTCGATCAAGGTTTAGGTGATATTTTTTCTACTCGTGTAGCAGGTAATATAATTAATGATGATGTTATAGCTTCAATGGAATTTGCTTGTAAGTTAGCCGGTTCTAAACTAATTGTAGTTTTAGGACATTCCAATTGTGGTGCTATAAAAGGAGCTTGCCATGATGTTAAATTAGGTCATTTAACAAGTTTACTTAACAAAGTACAGCCTTCAATTCGTGAGGTTAAAGAACAATTTCCAAATTTAGATATTAAATCAAAAGAAGGAATAGATAAAGTAGCTTTCAATAACGTTCATATTATGAAGCAAGAGATTTTGAATAAAAGTGTAGTATTAAATGAAATGCTTAATAATAATGAGATCGCTTTAGTAGGTGCTTACTATAAAGTTGAAACTGGTGAGGTAATTTTTATAGATCAAGACGTATAATATGAAAATTGAATTTTATAATCAGCTTCTTGAAAATAATGAAAAATGGGTAGAAGAACAATTGGCTCATGATTCTAACTATTTTCATCATTTATCGTTAAAACAAACTCCTCCAGTTTTATGGATTGGTTGTTCTGATAGTAGAGTTCCTGCAAATCAAATCATAGGAGCAAAACCTGGTGATGTTTTCGTGCATAGAAATATTGCCAATATGGTTATTCATACGGATATGAATATGCTTTCGGTTCTTGATTATGCTGTAAATATTCTTAAAGTTAAGCATATAATTGTTTGCGGACATTATGGTTGTGGTGGAGTAGAAGCGGCTATGGGAAATCGTTCTGTAGGACGTATTCTTGATAACTGGATTCGACATATTAAAAATGTATATAGATTGCATTCTGATGAACTTGACGGAATTGAAGACGAAAAAGAAAGATTCAATAGATTCGTTGAATTAAACATTGAAGAACAGGTTTACGATTTAGCAAAAACTTCTATCGTGCAACGTGCATGGGAAAACGGACAACAATTAAGTTTACACGGTTGGGCGTATGGATTAAAATCTGGTTACGTAACTGATCTTGAAGTTAACGTTACTTCAAATGACGATTTAGATAAAGTTTATCAGTTGAAGTTTAAAAAATAGTAATTTATTTAGTATTATTTTAATAATTTATTATATTTATATTAAAAATGTGTAAATATGATAAAGTTTAGGTTCGAAAAGGTAGTTGCCGTACTGATTGTTTTGGTTTCTACAATTTTAGTTTCTTGTCAAAAAGAAACTAATTTAAATTTAGAAGATTCTAAAAGTGATGAAGGTGCATTAGTATCTACAAAGTCTTCACAAGAATTTCTTTTAAATATTATTCAAAATGAGAAATATCTTTCTCAAGTAGCAGCGATTGGTTCAGAGCGAGCAACTAATGATGAATTGAAAAAATTTGCATTAGAAACTAAAGTGAAACACAATGCAAACTTTGAGAAATTTAAATTAGTTTATGAGTCTAACGGTCTTAGTGTTCCTGAAAAATTACCCGAAAACTTTCGTGAAAAACTTTATAAGCTTACAGTAACAAATGCTTCAGATTTCGATAAGTATTTTCAGAATAACGTTTCAAAAGAATATAAAGCTAAACTAGATAGTGTTTCTTTACTAATTAATGAAAATACTTATAAAGATTTTCAAGAAGTTTTACTGACTGTTTCTAATGGATACAATAAAAATATTGATAGTTTAGAAGAAATTCAATTGTGATATTAATTAGTTATTTTCTATAACAGATTTTCTATAACTAATTCCCCAGTCAGCTATTTCGTCAATAATAGGTTCTAAAGTTCTGCCAAATTGAGTCATCTCATATTCGACAGTAATAGGTTTTGAATTTATTACTGTTCGACTTATCAAATGATTTATTTCTAAGTCTTGCAATTCTTTTGATAACATTTTAGATCCAATACCGTCAATTTCTCGTAAAAGATCAGTGAATCGTAATTTGTTGTGAATTAGCAGCGTTCCTAGAATATGAAATTTCCATTTTCCAGACAAAAGTTGCATTGTATCTTTTATTGCGTTAATTTTTACTTTGCAACTTTTTTCTTTTGTTTCAACTACTTCAATATTTTCCATAATAAGAATTCATTTTTATTAAAAAGAATACAAATTTACAGAAGAAAATTACTATTTCAAAAAAAGTTAGTTTCCAAAAGGAAACTAATAGATATTATATACTAACTTTTTTGTAGATTTGTTTTTCAAAATTAGTAAAAGCAATTAATTTTAATTAAATAAACTTATCAAAATGAAAAAAGTTTCAATTTTAGCATTCGCAGTGGGTGCAATGTTAGTTTCTTGTCAAAAATCTACAGGAGACAAAACTACAACTACAACTGAGCAAGAAGTAGCTGCTCAAACAGGAGCAACTTATACAGTTGAAAAAACAGCTAGTACATTAACTTGGAAAGGTTACCACAAAGGTGGATTTGATCCAAGATTTGGTACTTTACAAACAGAAGGAACTTTATCTGTAGCTGATGATCAAATTACAGGAGGTTCTTTTGTTATCGATATCAATTCTTTAGCAACTGATGAAAAATCTGTAGATCCTGCAACTACTGGAGGAAAAACTGCTGCAGATTTAGACGGACACTTAAAAAATGCTGATTTCTTCGAATCTGATAAATATCCAACAGCTAAATTTGAAATTACAAGTGTTGTTGCTTTTGACGCTGCAAAAGACACTAGTGTTTTAGAAGGTGCTACTAATGTAATTAGCGGAAACTTAACAATTAAAGACAAAACAGTTAACGTTACTTTCCCAGCTAAAGTTACAATTTCTGGAGAAGATGTAAACTTACAATCTCAATTTACAATCAACAGACAAGATTGGGGATTATCTTACGGAACTGAAGGTGATCCTAAAGATTGGATGATTTCTCAAGAAGTTGATATCACTTTAGATATTAATGCAAAAAAATAAGGCTTACAATCTAAAATAGATGATTATATGAAAAACACCTACAATTTGTAGGTGTTTTTTGTATTATTAAATATGCTTATTTTTTACTACTACATAAATCTTCTTTTTCTTCTAATATATCTTTAGCCAATTCTATAATTTTAGAGTTCGGTGTTTCTTTAGTATCAATTCCAATACTTTTATTTCCGTAAGGTTTGTACATATCAGGTTTAGTTACAGAAAATAAACCTAAGGTTGGTACTCCAGAAGCTGTTGCTAAATGCATAATTCCACTATCTGCACCAATGAATACATCACAATTAGCAAAGAATCCACAAATTTCTCTAACATCTTTACTATAAAAATGAGGTATGCTAAAATTTAGTTGTGATACATTTTCTACAGGTAAAACTTCAATGATGTTATAATCAGGTAAAGTAGTTTTTAATTCATTGTAAAATGTAGCCCACCATTCTTTTGAATAACATTTTGCTCCTGTCGCAAAAGTAAATAAAGCAATAGTTTTAGCTTGTTTTTGTTTTAATTTTTCAAGCTCAACTTTTCCATGAGCAATTTCTTTTTCAGAAAGCATCATTCGTAAAGGTGGTACCGTGTTTAAATTAGGTTTAATTCCTAAATGTGAAATATTTTCTCTAAAACTGTAAACCGGAAATTTTGCAATATGATTTAAATTATCAAAATCATGAGTGAACTCAGATTCTTCTAAACCAAAGAATTTATATTTTCCTTTTGCTAATTTAGTTGATAATCTTCCTGAAGAAGAAGTTTTAACAACATTGATAACAATATCATAGTGATGTTTTTTTAAACGTAACCAACCTCCAATATACTTTCCTAATTCTTTAAAATGCTTTTTTGGTAGATTAATTTTTTGATCTACTTGGGTAAAGTTTTCAAAAAGAATATTTCCAACACCGCCTTTTAAAAAAAGGTCAATCTTTGCATTCGGAAATGTTTCAGTTAATTCTTGAATCAAAGGTGTAATTAATAATTGATTACCAAGTCTATGATTTGGTCTTGTAATTAAAATGCGTTTTACATCTTCTCTATTAATCGGTTCTCCGTTAGTTTGTAATTTAGATTCTCCAATGTTTTTAGTGATTCCTTTCATTAAACCACGGCGATAAACATTTACCTTTTTAAGTAAACTCATAAAAATTAAGATAAGTAAGTAATAATTGCAAATATAATTAATACTTAGAAATGATATATTGATTTTATACAAATAGGATAGATATTTTTTTTCGTTTCAATTTTATGAATTAAATTTGCAATCTATTTTAGGAAATGGTGTTCTTCCTGTTTTAAACCGCTTTTAAGAAGCTGATGACGCCTGATTTTAGATTTTATTTTCAAAAAAATATTTATGTTTAAGTTTTTAAAATCAGGAATGATCCAGAGTTTAAGATGGATTTTACTTTTAACTGTTTTTGCTTTTGTAATTGAACTTTCTGTTCATTTTTTTTTATTTTCATTAAATTTCGTAACCAATTTCCGAACAGACAATCAATATTTTGTTTTTCTTTTGCCTTTTGCCGGATTAATAATTGGTTATGTGTATCATCTTTTTGGACGTTCAAGTGAGGGAGGCAATAATTTATTAATTGATGCTTATTATAGTGCGAAAAAACAAATTCCATTAATTTCAACTCCTTTAGTTTATTTCGGAACAATTGCTACACATTTATTTGGTGGTTCTGCGGGTAGAGAAGGTGCAGGAATTCAAATTTCAGGTGGTTTTGTTGATTTCTTAATTAAGAAATTTGGTTTTTCAGATACCGAACGAAAAACTTTAATTAAAGTTGCTGTTGCAGGTGGATTTAGTGCTGTTTTTGGAACTCCATTTACAGCTATTTTCTTTGCATTTGAATTCTTTAATATCGGAAAGCCAAAGTTTAAAGGATTTCTGAGTATTATTTACGTTTCTATGTTGGTTGATGTTTTCGCTTCTGTATTAGGTCTTGAGCATACGTTTTATGACGTTAAAACAATTCCAGATTTTCAACCTATTTATATCTTATATCTTATAATTGCAGGAATTTCTTTTGGACTATCTGCCAAGCTATTCAATTTAACGCTTACATATTTTCATAAATATTTTGCTCGATTTATTCCTTTTTTGCCTTATCGATTATTTGTCGGAGGCTGTGTCGTATTAGTATTAACTTTAGTTTTCCAAACTAATATATATTTAGGAATCGGAGTTCAAACAATTTTAGATGCTTTTGATAACGCACAAGGTTTTGAAGTTTTCTTACTAAAAATTATTTTTACATCTGTTACTTTAGGAAGTGGATTTAAAGGTGGAGAGGTAACACCATTATTTTTTGTCGGAGCAACTTTAGGAAGTTTTTTATCTACATTTCTGCCTCTACCAATCGGAATTCTTGCTGCTTTAGGATTTGTTAGTGTTTTCTCAGGTGCTGCAAATACGCCAATTGCTTGCTTTATCTTAGCTTTAGAACTCTTCGGATTTGAAATTATTCCATATGCTTTAATTACGTGTGCAATTTCTTATTTTGTTTCAGGATATTCGAGTATATTTAACAAGCAAAAAATAACCAATTATAAATTGTTTAGAAAGCCAGACTATTTAGGAAAACGAATAAGTGAATTATAAATTATCATGACATTAAATCAACAAACCGAATTAAAAGAAGCTATTTTAAATCAATCACAAAAAGAGAAAGATAAACTTTTGGTTCGTTTGATTAATAAAGATAAAAAATTAATGGAGCAGTTGCATTTTTTACTTTTAGAAAATGAAGATGATTTATTAAATCGTATTCAAAAAGTAAAAACTCAATTAGAAAATTTATTTGAAACGGCGCAGAAATTTATTTCCAGAAAAAAAACAGATTATAAACATAAAGAATTAACGGCTTGGTTAAAGTCTGCAAGTGGTTTGGTTAATGAGTATGCTGCGATAACTAAAAATAAAGAAAGCGAATTAGATTTACGCTTACTTATTTTAGAAGAAGCCTTTGATACGTATTTTAATTTGTATCAAAATGAAAGTTCAGGTTTTAAATCCGATGCCCATTTTACTTATGTTGCTGCAAGAATTAAAGCAATTCTTACAATTTATCAAAAACTACACGAAGATTTGCAATTTGAATATCGAGATAGGATTAATCATATTTTAGATTTTTCTAACACAAGTCAATTAAAAGAATATATAGATTTTTAAATTATCTTCTTGGGCGTTCCCTCGCTCATTTTGTATAGATTAAAATAACATTTAGCGGAAATGCTCGGTCGGGCTTTCCGCTAAATCTTTTTTTATCTTTGTTATTGTCATTCTGAACTTGGTTCAGAATCTCAAGCTTTGGTTTAATAGTTATGTTTGTTGAAAATAAAAAAAGGATGTCGCTCCAATCCCTAACGCAACACACGATTTTTAAAATAATATTATTTTGTCATTCTGAACTTGTTTCAGAATCTCATACTTTGACTTAATATACATGTGTGTTGAAAATA
>NZ_CANRNX010000068.1 GCF_947632075.1 uncultured Flavobacterium sp. | reverse complement strand
CTTGCTGCAGCTTCTTTTAAAATCGACAATACATCTAAATCAGTATTATATGCTAATTCATTGAAACTTCCCCATGTTGATTTATCTGCTGGGATTTCTGTATTATCATACCAAGTTCCATTTACAAAACGAAAAAAGTCATCACCTGGTTTAACGGTTTTATCCATGTACTCTAAGTTAATTCCATGAATCATATTATCGTCTGCTTCCTTTTTGTTACAAGATACCGTTATTAGAACACTTGCAAGTAAAGCCGATAGAATTATTTTTTTCATAATAATGAATAGTTTTAAGGTTGAAAGGTACTAAAAAAGTTATTTGAATAAAAAAACGTTCAAACAAAAGTTTGAACGTTTTATTTTGATTACCAGATTTTTACACGATCATCTGGCGCAATATAAAGTTTATCTCCTGGTTTGATGTCGAAAGCTTCGTACCAAGAATTTACGTTTTGCAAAGGCACATACGAACGATACATTCCTGGTGCGTGCGGATCAGTTTTAACCTGATTTTTAATTGCTTCATCTCTCATTTTAGTTCTCCAAATAGTTCCCCAAGAAATAAAGAAGCGTTGTTCTGGAGTGAATCCATCAATATTTTCAGGTCTTCCGTGATCTTTATAATACAACTGTAAACCATCATAAGCGGCGTTAACTCCACCTAAGTCCCCGATGTTTTCTCCTAATGTAAATTTTCCATCCACGAAAGTATTTGGAAGTGGCTCCAAAGCAGAATATTGATCAGCTAAAGCACCACCTAAACCAGTGAATTGTTTTAAATCGTCTTCTGTCCACCAGTTAACTAAGTTTCCGTCTGCATTGTAACGTGAACCTGAATCATCAAATCCGTGAGAAATTTCGTGTCCGATTACAGCGCCAATTCCACCAAAGTTAACAGCTTCATCTGCTTTATAGTCATAGAATGGAGGTTGTAAGATTGCAGCAGGGAAAACAATCTCATTGTTTGTAGGATTGAAATATGCATTTACTGTTTGGGGAGACATTCCCCATTTAGTTTTATCTACTGGTTTTCCGTATTCTGCAATGTTTTCAGCAAATCCCCAACGAGAAACAGCTTTCATATTGTCATAGTAAGTTCCACCATTTTTAGCTGAAACGATTTCTAAATCAGAATAATCTTTCCATTTATCTGGATATCCGATTTTTACTGTTGATTTACGAAGTTTTTCAACAGCACCTTTTTTGGTAGCTGGAGTCATCCAAGGTAAATTGTTGATTCTGTTCTCGAATGCTAAGAAAACATAATCAATCATTTCTTTAGCTTTGTCTTTAGCTTCAGCTGGGAATTTTTCTTCAACATATAATTGACCTAAAGCTTCACCAACAGTTCCGTTTACAACTTGTAAAGCACGCTCTTCGATTGGGCGTTGAGCTACTGCTCCTGTTAAAGTTTTACTATAGAAATCCCAGTTTGCTTGATCAATTTCAGCAGTTAAAACTCCTGTTGATTTATTAATTAAAGTCCAACGCATGTAGGCTTTTAAATCTTCAACAGATGATTTAGCTAAGATGTTTTGTAATGTTTTCATGTATTTTGGCATAGAAACAATTACTTGGTCAACATCTTTTAATCCTGCTGCTGCAAAATATTCTTTCCAATTAACCGCCGGAACTAATTTTTGAAGTTCTTTTAAAGTCATTGGATTGTAAGTGTTTCTACGGTCACGGCGTTCAACGCGATCTAAACGAGCTTCTGCCATTTTAGTTTCTAAAGCAACAACTCTTTTTGCATCGTCTTTTGCTTCTGTTTCGGTTTCACCTAAAAACATTAACATACGAGCAACATGTGCTTCATATTTTTCCTTTTTATCTTGAGAGTCTGAATCGGTTGAAACGTAATAATCACGATCTGGTAACCCAATGCTTCCTGGAGAAACATAGATTACGTTTTTGTTAGAATCCATTGCATCTGCGTAAACATAGAAACCAAAAAATCCAACACCACCGTCTGTTACGTTTTTGTAAATTAAGTTAACTACATCTTTTCTTTTCTTAATTTGGTTAATTTCATTAAGATCTGATGCGATAGGAGTGATGCCTAATTTATTTCTTGTTTCTAAATCTAAATAAGTTTCAAAAACATAAACAGCTTTAGCTTGTGCAGAATTTGGATCTAATTTTGGATCATTCGCTGCTTTCTTCAAAATCGCTAAAGCGTCTTTATCTGTATTCTGACGTAATTCATCAAAACTTCCCCAACGAGTTCTATCTGCCGGAATTTCAGTGTTATCGAACCAGGTTCCGTTTACATATCTAAAAAAATCATCTCCTGGTTTTACGTTTTTGTCCATAAATTCCAAAGTGATTCCGTGGCTTTCAGTTTTATTTATTTGAGCGTTCAAATTCGCTGTAGAAAAAATGGCTGCAGCAGCTAATAACGCAATTCTTTTATTTAATTTCATTTGATAAAATTTAATGCTTCTTTTACAAAAATAACAACTTAGATTAATAAATGCATTCTTTAAAGAATTTTTAACCTTTTTTAAAAAAGCGATATGTATTTTTGTCAAAATTTTTATTATGCTTGACTTTTTTAAACAATACAGAATTTTCTTTATAGGTCTTTTTTTATTGTGCGCTTTTATTATGTTTTTGTTTTATAATGCGTTAAAGCCAACTAAGAAATTACCAATTTACACACCTGCTATGGTTAATCCTGAAATGGTAGATACTTTAGTTCAGCATAAGAATAATAAGTTAGAACATAAAATTGCTGCTTTTGATTTTTTAAATCAGAATAACCAGAAGATTACTGAAAAAGATTACGAAAATACAATTTATGTTGCCGATTTCTTTTTCACAACTTGTAAAACCATTTGTCCGATTATGACTGATAATATGGTGAAAATTCAGGAAGTGATTAAAGATATGCCCGATGTTAAGATTCTTTCTTTTTCTGTAACTCCAGAAATTGATACTCCAGAAGTTTTAAGAGCTTATGCAAACGAAAAAGGTGTTATTGATGAAAAATGGAATATGGTAACCGGCGATAAAAAAGATATTTATTATTTAGCACGTCAATCTTTTTTGGCTGTGAAAACGGGTTCTCCTGATGAAATGTATGATATGGTTCATACCGAAAATTTTATCTTAGTTGATAAAAATGGTAGGATTCGAGGTTTTTATGACGGAACGAACTTTGATAAGGAAACTTCAGACGATACCAAAAATCTAAAACAACTTATTGAAGATATACATTGGTTACGCGATAATTAATGAATTTTATAAAAAAGGAAAATTTAAAAGTTTTCCTTTTTAAATGCTTATTTTTGTAAAGTAAATTAAATCTAAATAAAAGTATTATGAAGCTTGATTGTTTGAAAATCAACGAAAAAGCAATAATTACTCAAGTGAATATGGAAACTGTTCCGTTGAAGTTAATTGAGCTTGGTTTTATCGAAGGTAATTTTGTAGAAGTTTTACATTTTGCACCGCTAAACGACCCTATGTATTTAATAGTTAACGATTCGCATATTAGCATTCGTAAAGAGTTAGCAAAAGAAATTACCATTGAACTTATTTAAAATATAATGAAAAATACTATAAAAGTTGCTTTAGTAGGAAATCCGAATGTTGGTAAAACTTCGGTTTTTAATGCTTTAACAGGTTTAAATCAGCGAGTAGGAAATTATCCAGGAATTACTGTAGAACGAAAAGTTGGAAATTCAAAATTAAACGAAGAAACAACTGCAAAAGTTATCGATTTACCTGGAACCTATTCAATTAATGCTTCGTCAAAAGATGAAGAAATTGCCTTAAAGGTTCTTTTTGATCCTAAAAATCACGATTATCCAGATGTTGTTGTAGTGGTTGCTGAGGTTGAAAATCTTAAACGTAATTTGTTGTTATTCTCTCAAATTAAAGATTTAGGATTTCCGTGTATTTTAGCTATCAACATGGCTGATCGAATGGCTTTAAAAGGAATTTCAATTGATGTTCCACAGTTAGAGAAAGAATTAAATACCAAAATAGCTTTAATTTCTGTACGAAAAAATCAAGGGATTGATCAGTTAAAACAGCTGATATTAAATTATCAAGATTTAAAAATAAATTCTTTTTTAGACTTAAAATTGGTTGACGAAGCCCATTTTGAACTAATGGAAAAATTATATCCAAATCAAAATGCGTATAAAGTTTGGTTACATCATTCACAGAAAATTTCTTTTGACGGAATTTCAACTGTTTTAGGTTCAAGTTACAAACCTAAAACCGAATCTGAAATCAAGAAACTTCAACAACGAGAAACCATTAAGCGTTATCAATTAATTGGGGAAATTTTAAAAGCAACTTATGTTATTGACGCTTCTAAAGCTACTGATTTACGTGCAAAATTAGACCGTGTTTTCACGCACAAAATATTTGGTTACGTAATTTTCTTTGCCATTATGTTGTTTGTATTTCAAGCAATTTTTGAATGGTCTGGCGTACCAATGGATTTTATTGACGGAAGTTTCAGCTCATTATCAGAATGGGTAAAAACAGTTCTACCAGAAGGTAAATTATCCGAATTAATTTCAGACGGAATCATTCCCGGAATTGGAGGTGTTGTCATTTTCATTCCGCAAATTGCCATTCTGTTTTTATTCGTTGCTTTACTAGAAGAAAGTGGTTATATGAGCCGTGTGGTATTTTTAATGGACCGCGTAATGCGACCTTTCGGTTTAAGCGGAAAATCTGTAGTTCCATTAATTTCCGGAAATGCTTGTGCCATCCCAGCCATCATGTCTGCAAGAAACATCGAAAATTCAAAAGAAAGATTAATCACCATGTTGGTTACGCCATTTGCAACATGTTCTGCGCGTATTCCGGTTTATGTAATCATTATTTCTTTGGTAATTCCAGACGAAAAAGTTTTAGATTTCTTTAGTTTACAAGCCTTAACCATGGCAGCAATGTATTTCTTAGGATTCTTTATGGCATTATTTTCAGCTTGGTTAATGAAATACGCAATTAAAGCAAAAGAGAAATCGTATTTTATTATAGAAATGCCTTCGTATAAATTACCAATTTTCAAAAACGTTTTTTACACAGTTTTCGAAAAAACAAAAGAGTTTGTACTTGGTGCCGGAAAAATAATCTTAGCTTTATCTGTGATTTTATGGTTCTTAGGAACTCATGGTCCTAGTGAAACTTTCGGTCAAGCCGAAACGATTGTTACTGAAAAACACATCAATGATAATTTATCAGAAACTGAATTAGCAGATGAAATCGCAGGATATCAATTAGAAACTTCTTACATAGGAAAAATTGGACATACCATTCAACCTGTTTTTGCTCCTTTAGGATACGATTGGAAAGTAAGTATTGCCGTTTTAACTTCGTTTGCTGCTCGTGAAGTTTTTGTAGGAAATTTAGCTACTTTATATAATATTGGAAGTAGCGGAGAAGATGAAGAGTTAATTGTTGGAAAAATGAAAACTCAGGTACGTGAAGATGGTTCACCGATGTTTACTTTAGGAACAGGCGTTTCTTTGTTATTGTTTTATGCTTTTGCAATGCAATGTATTTCTACGATTGCCATTACAAGAAAAGAAACAAATTCATGGAAATGGACCATTGTTCAAGTTATATTTATGACCGTTTTGGCCTACGTATCTGCAATGTTAGCTTATCAAATATTATAAGAAATGGATATTCAAGATATAATCACTTATGTAATATTAATCGCAGCAGTAGCTTTTTTAGCAAAGAAATTTTTCTTTAAAAAGAAGAATAAAAAAGGTTGCGGTTCTGATCATAATTGCAAATGTGGATAAATAAAAAAGCCTTCAATTTAAATTGAAGGCTTTTTTTTACTATCCCAAAGCTACATCTAATACCATCATGGCGATAAATCCTCCAACAAATCCTAAAGTAGCAATATCTGAATTGTTTCCTTGTTGTGTTTCTGGAACCACTTCTTCAATAACAACAAAAACCATAGCTCCTGCAGCAAATGCTAATGCGTAAGGTAAAATAGGTGTGAAAAAACCAACTGCTAATGCTCCAACAACAGCTGCGACAGGTTCTACTAAAGCAGAACTTTGACCGTATAAAAAACTTCTTCTTTTGCTCATCCCTGCTCTTCGTAAAGGAAACGAAACAGCTAAACCTTCTGGTAAATTTTGTAAACCTATCCCAATTGCTAAAGTAACTGCACCTGCAATTGTAGCTTCTGGAATTCCGGCAGCAACGCCACCGAACAAAACACCAACAGCTAAGCCTTCTGGAATGTTATGAAGCGTAATTGCAAGAACCAGCAAAGTGGTTTTTTGCCAAGGCGTTTTAATTCCTTCTTTGCTTTTTTCGTCATGATTTAAATGCAAGTGCGGGAGAATTTTATCTAGAGCAAACAAAAAAATTGCTCCTAAACCAAAACCAATTGCAGCGGGCATTACCTTTATGAAGCCTTCTCCTTTACTCATAGCAATTGCTGGGGATAATAAACTCCAAAAGCTTGCTGCTATCATAACACCACCTGTAAACCCGAGCATTCCGTCAAGTAGTTTTTTTGATGGATTTTTAAAAAGATAAACAGTTGCTGCGCCTAAGGCGGTCATTCCCCATGTAAATAACGTTGCGTAAAAAGCACCGAGTACTGGGCTAATGTTTTCGAAATACGAAATAAAACTTTCCATGTTATACCTTTTTTACTAATATGTTATTAGCTATTTTTTGAGAAATCATTATTGTATTTTGGTTAACCTCGATAACCATAGAATTGTCGAAATTTTCTTTTGATACTACTTTGATTTGTTTTCCGAGAGCAATGTTTTGTCTATCTAAGTATTGCAAAAATTCAGAAGAGGTATCTTTCACTCCAACACAAATGCAGTCTCGTTGAGGTTCGATTTCTGCAAGTAAATTCTTCTCAGAAACTAAAATCTCTCCATTTGCATCAGGAATCGGATCACCATGTGGATCTTCTTTAGGGAAACCTAAAAACTCATCTAATTTATTGATGAGTTTTTCAGATTTTATATGTTCAAGTTCTTCTGCTACATGATGGACTTCATCCCATGAAAAATCTAATTTTTCAACTAAAAAAACTTCCCAAAGGCGGTGTTTTCTAATCACCATTTTAGCAGTTAATTTACCTTTTTCAGTTAGTGAAACGCCTTGGTATTTTTGATAATTAACAAATTGTTTTTCACTTAATTTTTTTATCATATCAGTAACTGATGAAGCTTTGGTTTCCATTTTATTTGCAATGGCATTTGTGCTTGCGCCTTGATTATCAGCTTTAGTTAAATGAAATATAGCTTTCAAGTAATTTTCCTCAGAATGGGTTAACATCTTGTTTTTTTAGCAAAAATAATATTTTTTTAGATATATCTAAAAATAATTCGCAAAATGCATAAATACTTGGTTTTAAGGATTGTTTGTTTGTGACTATCATCAACTAAATATTAAAAAAATGTTATAATTTTCAAACTTTTTTATTCTACTTTGTTGATTATTAGTATATTTGCTTTTGTGTTTTAAAAAACAGTTAGGTTCGTTGCTAATAATTATTATCTTTGTCGCCTAACAAATATTAAAATAAGGTTATGTATACTATTTTAAAGGAAGCTCATTCAGGTGTAGCTTATTTACTTTTAATTCTATTATTAATTGCTTCGTTGAACGCAATTATCGCATTAGCTACAAAGAGAGAGTTTTTGCCACGCGATCGTAAAATTGGATTGTTTACATTGATTATTTCGCATATTCAATTATTATTAGGATTAGTGCTTTATTTTGTTTCTCCAATGGTTCAAAGTTTTGGTGTAGCGATGAAAGATTCAGCCTTAAGATTATATGCTTTAGAGCATCCTTTGATTAATATTATTGCCATTGTTTTAATTACAATTGGATGGTCTAAGCACAAGAAAATTGTTGAAAGTAATGCTAAGTTTAAACCATTTGCAATTTTCTATACTTTAGGATTAATTTTAATTCTGTCAAGAATTCCTTGGTCTGCATGGTTAGCATAAAATGAATAAAGCTCAATTTTATGAGCGTAACTTTGGTGAATTTTTATATTTTGCTAAATTTAAAAGAAACGATTATGAATAAAAAAATAACGACTATTTTAAGTTTTTCAATACTTTTGATTGTTGCATTAGTTCTTGGATTTAAAAATGTTCAGAGTGAAACAGTTGAAAATTACTGTTTTGATAATTCGAATGAATGTACAAGAGAATTAGCATCTGTTTATGTAAATGATAGTTCTACAATTAAAGTAACTAGTGAAAGTTCTGAATTATCAGAAATAAATGAAATAAATTCAAAGTTATTAGCTTTAGAAAATGAAGTTGAACTGTTAGCTGAAAATGCGGTTTCGTCTTATTATCATGATAAGTTTAATGGTAGAAAAACAGCAAGCGGTGAACTTTATAATAAAAAAGAGTATACAGCAGCTCATAAAACATTGCCTTTTGGTTCTAAATTAAGAGTCACAAATAATAAAAATAACGAATCTGTTATTGTAACCGTTAATGATAGAGGTCCGTTTACAAAAGACAGACAATTAGATTTGTCAAAACAAGCATATTTAGATATTACTCATAATAAGCATGCGGGGATTCTTAAAGTAAAAATAGAAGTTTTACCTGAAGAATATGAAGATGTAAAGGTTGATTTACAAGAAAGCTTAGATGAGTTTATGCTATAAAAATATACTTGAATATTGAGGTTAAATTTTAAAGGTTTTGTATTTAGTTACAAAGCCTTTTTTTTGTATTTTTAAGAAAAAGAAAATATGGAAAACGAAGATTTATATAGTTTAATTGAGAATGAAGGGGTGAGGTTAATGTCAGAAATGGCGATTTACCCTTCAGATGAAAATTTTGTATTCGAAGAAAATGCAATTAAATCAGCTTTAGCTAATCGTAAAGATTTTAAATTATTGAAATTCGAAAAATCTGAAATCGATGAAGAAGATCAAGAGTTTATGCTTCAAAAATATCAAATAGAAATTGAATATCAAGAATTTGATTATTATTTTGATTTGATGGTCTTTGTAAATTATGATCGAGACCTTGATGAATTTCAATTGGGTAATAGAATTTCAGAAGAGGAAAGAGAGTCTTATTTAAAGCAAAAATATTTTCTTGAGTCAAGTCAATATTTTTCTGATGACTATTTAGCAAGTTATCATTTACAGTTAAAAGTAATGCAAGCAATAGTAGAGAAGCCATCTGTTGTTTTTGATTATATGCCCATGAGGATTCTTTCAGGGAAATGGGTTGAAATAACTTCCAAATCAAGTATTCCGCCGTCTCCATCTTATTTGTATGTTGTTCATTCGGTTTATGATGACGAAGGTGGTGAGAAAAATTATTGGTTACACACCCATGGTTTGCATCGTTGTAATTCAGTTGAATTAGAGTTTTTGAATATTAAAGATGGTGCTCAACAATTTTTTGATGTCTTAAATATTGTTGCAACGTCATTTTTGACTTCAAGTTCTAAAAAGAATGAAAACGAATTTTTTGATGTTGGATATGACGGATTAGGTTTAAGCTTTTGTTGGCAACGTTGGGAAAATGTTGTTAGTCAATTTCCTTCTAATATTTTAGGAGGTTTGGATGAAAGAAATCCAGCTGATCTAAGTTACGGGCCTTCAGGTGTTTTATTCGCTGTTCAAGATGGTGTTGTTTTGTCTCCAGAAATTTATACCAAAACGTTGGCAGATAATCCTATGTATTTTGTTAGTGATGCTGAAACTGAAAGAATGGCCGCTTTAGCTTACGATAGGTTTCATTCTTTTAAAAAAATATTTAAAGAAAAAAATACTATTGTAAGTGATGATGCTAGGTCTTTTTTGGTGAAATTAGGCGTTCAGGTAGATAATGGAGATGAAAATGAGCATCTTTGGTTTCAAGTTTTAGAAATTGATGAAGATGATAATATTACAGGAAAATTATTAAATCAACCTTATTGGATTGAATCTTTAAATCAAAATGACGTTAAAACTTATCCGTTGAATATTTTAACAGATTGGATAATTTATGGTTCAGAAGCTAATTATACACCAGATACTATTTACGAATTGTTTTAATTCTAAAGTGGATTAATAATAAAATTAAATTTTTTAAATATGAATTTATTTCAATGTCGTCTGCTGTTTGTTTTTTTCTTAGGAATAAATCTTTCATTTTCTCAAAATAAAATACATTCAAAAATGTTCTTAGAACAATTTAAGCCTTTCGTAGGTCAATATTTTGAAGGAGAAATTATCCAAGGGGCAAAGGATGGTGATGGGTTTACTGGTAAACGTTTGTTAATGCAAGTTAAGAGTTATAATGATCGTGAAGTGAAGATTCCTTTTTATGTAGGAGATGATAAATCAAGGACTTGGATTTTAACCTATTCAAACAATGTGATTGGTTTAAAGCATGATCATCGACATCAAGATGGTTCTGCTGATGAATTTACTTTTTATGGAGGAACGGCGACTAATGAAGGTTCTAATTCAATTCAAGTTTTTCCGGCAGATAATGAAACTTGTCAAATGATTGATTATGCTTGTCAGAATGTTTGGTGGATAACTATGGACGGCACAACTTATACTTATAATTTGCGAAGAATTGGTTCTGATCGTGTTTTTAGTGTGAAATTTGATTTATCAAAACCAGTTCATTCCGATTTTCAACCTTGGTAATTTCAAATATTTTAATTTTTGTAAATCATTTTTTTATTATTTGATGTTCATATTTGTTGTTAATTATTAATGTGTAAATTCCTGTGCTTAAATTGTTTATTTGAATTTTGTTTTTGTTAGTATCAGAATAAAAAAGAGTTCCTTTTGTATCGTAAATTTCAATTTTTTTAACTTCTATTCCTTCGATGTAAATGATGTCTGTTGTTGGGTTTGGATAGATTTTAATATTTTGTTTTGTGAAATTTTCGTTTAGGAGTGTACAGTTTTCAAACTGAATCATTTCGCCTGCAAAAGACCAGTTTTTATTCGTTTCTAGCCATCTTAAAACGGGTGATAGTTCTTCTGTGTATTTCATTTGGTCGATGCCGATGTTTATATTGCTGTTTAAATTTATGTTTTCAGACCATGCTGTTATAGTATTTCTGAAATTTTCACAGCTCATACCACTGTAATCAAAAAAACTATACGCTCCCGATGGTAAAATCGAATTTAGTTCCCATGATGAAATGTCTTGGTCGAATGATATGCTATTGTCAAATATTGCTTGAAAATTTGTTACATTGCTAACATTGAAATGATTTATATTTTGGTTGAATTTTTTGGTGCCACAAAACATGTGACTTAAGTCTTGGGCACTATTAGTTTGCCATTGATTTAAATTTTGATTGAACACTTTGTTAAAATGAAACATACCGCTAAAATATGTTACATTGTTTACGTTCCAATTACCGATAGGTTGATTAAATGAATTGGCTGATTGAAACATGTAGCTGAGATTAGTTGCATTTACAGTGTTCCATTTGTTTATATTTTGATTGAATAATAAAGCGTTGTAGAACATGTGTGAAAAGTCTATTATGTTTTCCACATTCCAATTGCTGATTGTTTCATTGAATACAAGTTTTTCACAGTTTCCGAACATATTATGCATGCTGGTTACATTGTTTAGATTAGGGTAATCTGTAGCGGTTATGTCTAAGTTTATGCAATTGCTAAACGAGTTTTCAAAAGTAGACCAATTAATATCTCCCCATTGCTCAATTCTAATTAATTCTTTTCCATATTGATTTTGGAAATTTTGAAATTTAAATTCGCTTGAGTTTGTTTGAATTTTAACTCTATAAATCCCTGGGGCTGTAAAAGTGATTGTTAGTGGTGAGTAATTTCTAGGGTCGTTATTTATTTGAGCTGTATGTATTGTAGAGTATTCAGATATTGGTTCTAAATTTTGATTCAAACTTTGCCATTGATAGTTTATTACACTTGTGTTTTGTGTAATTGGGATTGTTATAGAGTTGTATGGAAGGGTTATATCACTTTTCCAAATTGTAATAAATTCGCCTTGAGTGTAAGAATTTATTGAGAATAAAGTTAGTATTAAATAAAGATGCTTCATAAACTATTCATTTTTATAAAGATAATTTATTTTTTTTAATTAAAAAAGCCACTTGTGAAACAAGTGGCTTTTACTTAGTAGCGGGAACAGGACTCGAACCTGTGACCTTCGGGTTATGAGCCCGACGAGCTACCTAC
>NZ_CANRNX010000067.1 GCF_947632075.1 uncultured Flavobacterium sp. | reverse complement strand
AATGGCCTATGGTGTAATGGTAACACATCTGATTTTGGTTCAGTCGTTCTAGGTTCGAGTCCTAGTAGGCCAACAAAAAAAACTCTTCATTACTGAAGAGTTTTTTTTGTTTATATTTTAAAAGTTAAAACAGATTTGTTTGAGTGGTTAACGATATCTTCACTGATACTTCCGTTAATAAATCTTGAAAATCCCTTTCTTCCGTGAGTTCCCATTGCAATTAAATCTGCGTCAATTCTTTCTGCAAAATTAATAATACCTTTCTCGATATCTAAATCGTTATAGATAGTAAAGTCATAATCTGTAATATTGTTTTCTTTAAAGAAATTGAACGCGATCTCTTCTGCAATATGAGTTGGTTTAAAATTATTAACTGTATTAACCATTAAAAAATGTGGTCTAATATTAAAACTCTTTAAAACCAAAATAGCCTTAGCTAATGCTGCTTCGTTTTCAACTAAAAAATCACTTGCGAAAATTACTTTTTTATATTCTAATTCTGTTGCGTTGTTTTTAATAATTAAAACTGGTTTTTCTGAATTTCTGACAACCTTTTCGGCGTTAGAACCGATAAAGAATTCTTTGTAACCACTAGCTCCGTGAGATCCCATTACTATTAAATCAACGTCGTTTGCTTCTGCGACTTCGGTAACATTATTTAAAGCTCTGCCAAGTTTTAAAACTGCATAAACAGTTAAGCCGTGTAAATCAGGAGAGGTAGAGGCTTCGGTAAGCTTTTGTTCTGCATGTTTTTTAAAAAACATAATTTCAGGAACCTCATAACCTTGTTGTATAGCATCTGTTCCTTCTTGTGGAAGTTCAATAATATGTAGTAAAATCAACTCAGCGTTCGTTTTTCTTGCGATATCAGCTGCAGCTTTAGTGGCGTTAATTGCGCTTTCTGAAAAATCTGTAGGTACTAAAATTCTTTTCATTCTTCGTGTTTATAAATCTTTTTAGATGTAATTTATTTTCATAAAGATAGTTATATAATTTTAGAATATGTAAAAAAATGTATTTTTCAAAAAAAATATGTATATTTGCAAAGTTATTTAATACGAAACTAAATAATGAGGGGACTTGAGTCCCCTCTTTTTATACAAAATATGGAGTTTAAAGAAAAAGTAAAACAGTTGATAGAGGCTGGGTTAAGTGAACATCCTTCGTTGTTTTTAATTGATTTTTCTATCTCGTCAGATTTTAAAATTTCTGTAAGTATAGATGGAGATGAAGGTGTTACGCTACAAGATTGTATTGATGTAAGCAGAGCAATTGAAAATAATTTAGACAGGGAAGAACAAGATTTTTCTTTAGAAGTTGCTTCGGCAGGAGCTACTTCACCTTTGAAACTTCCGAGACAATATCGAAAAAATATCGGTAGAACTCTTGAAGTGAATCTTGAATCAGAAGTAATAGAGGCACAATTAATTGACGCTGATGATGAAAAGATTTCTCTTGAATGGAAAGTAAGGGAGCCTAAAAAAATAGGTAAAGGGAAAGAAACGGTTGTGAAAACTGCTCAAATTCCTTACGAAAGTATTAAAAAAGCACAAGTAGTTATTTCATTTTAAATTTAAGATATTTCATGGAAAACATTGCATTAATTGATTCGTTTTCAGAATTTAAAGATTACAAACATATCGATAGAGTTACCTTAATGGCAATTTTAGAAGATGTTTTTAGAAATGCATTAAAGAAAAAGTTTGGGTCAGATGATAATTTCGATATTATTATCAATCCAGATAAAGGAGATATGGAAATCTGGAGGAAACGTATAGTTGTTGCAGATGGAGAAGTAGAAGACCCGAATTCAGAGATTTCTTTAGCTGAAGCTAGAAAAATTGAACCGGATTTTGAGGTTGATGAAGAGGTTTCAGAAGAAGTAAAATTAATTCAATTAGGAAGACGTGCTATTTTAGCATTACGTCAAAACCTAATTACAAAAATACACGAACACGATAGTACTAATCTTTATAAACAATTTAAAGATTTAGTAAACGAAGTTTATTCGGCAGAAGTGCATCATATTCGTCCAAAAGCTGTAATTTTGATTGATGAAGAAGGAAATGAAATTGTTCTTCCAAAAGATAAACAAATTCCATCTGACTATTTCAAAAAAGGAGAGAATGTTCGCGGAATAATTGAATCAGTAGAATTAAAAGGAAATAAGCCTCAAATTATTATGAGTCGTACTTCTGAAAGTTTCTTACAAAAATTATTTGAACAAGAAATTCCAGAAATTGCAGAAGGATTAATATCTATTAAAAAAGTAGTTCGTATACCTGGTGAAAAAGCAAAAGTAGCTGTAGATACTTACGATGAAAGAATTGATCCTGTTGGAGCATGTGTAGGAATGAAAGGTTCTCGTATTCACGGAATTGTTCGTGAATTAGGTAATGAAAATATTGATGTTATCAATTATACAGATAATATGCAGTTATTAATTACAAGAGCATTGAGTCCCGCAAAGGTTAATAACGTTAAAATTAACGAAGAAAGAAAGACGGCAAACGTGTATTTAGATGTTGAAGAAGTATCTAAAGCCATCGGACGTGGAGGTCAAAATATTAAATTAGCTAGTTTGCTTACTGGATTTGAACTTGACGTTATGCGTGATAATATTCAAGCAGTTGATGAAGATGATGTTGAATTAACAGAGTTTAACGACGAAATTGACGGATGGGTAATCGAGGAATTCGCTAAAATTGGTTTAGATACTGCAAAAAGTATCTTACGTCATACAGTTGAAGAGCTTGTAAGAAGAACCGATTTAGAAGAAGAAACGGTAGAAGAAGTAATGAGAATTTTAAAATCAGAATTCGAAGACTAGTTATGTAAATAGAACAACCAACACAACGACACACTAAAAATATACTAAAAGATAATATGTCTGAAAAAAGAGTAATAAGATTAAACAAGGTTTTAAGAGAATTGAATATTTCTCTAGATAGAGCTGTGGATCATTTGAAAGCTAATGGTTTTGCCATTGAATCATCTCCAAATGCTAAAATATCTGATGAAGAATATTCAGCTTTGAATAAACAATTCTCTGCGGATAAGGGTAAAAAAGAAGCTTCTATTGAAGTGAGCGAAGAGAAACGTAAAGAAAAAGAAGCGTTACGTTTAGAAAGAGAAAAAGAGTTAGCGGAAGAAAAACGTAAAAAAGAAGAAGAGATTCAACGCGAGAATGAAGTAATTAAAGCTAAAGCGGCTAATGTAACTTCAATCAAAACAGTTGGAAAAATTGACTTAAATCCGAAAAAAGCTGTTGTAGAATCTGAAAAAGCTCCAATTCAGGAAAAAATCAAAGAAATTACTCCTAAAGAAATAGAAGAAGTAAAAGCTATTGAAAAACCTTCGAAAGAAGTAAAAGTTGTTGAAATTAAGGCTGAAAAACAACTAGATGAACCAAAAGTGTCTACTTCTAAAGATAAAGAACCAAAAGCTGAAAAAGTTCAGAAAAAGGAAAAAATCCAAAAAACTGAAACTATAATACAAGCTAAAAAAGAAGAATCTGTGGCTAATAATACATCTAGTTCACCTGAAGGTGAAGCAGAACCAGAAACAATAAAAACGCAATATCAAAAGCTATCAGGAACAACTTTTACTGGGCAAACTATTGATTTATCTCAATTCAATAAGCCTAAAAAGAAAAAAGAAGATCCTAAAACTGCGAACAAACCTGGTGCAAATACTCCTGCTGGTGCAAATAAAAATAAACGTAAGCGTATTGTAAAAACTGATGGAACTACTCCGGATAATAAAGGAGGAGAAAACAAAGGAACTAATAACAATACAAATAACAATAACCGTCAAGGTGGGAATAATAATCGTCCTGGAGGAAATAACAATCGTCCTGGAGGAAATAATAACAACCGTCAAGGTGGAAACTTTAGAGGTAAACCAGCTCCTGCAGTTAAGGTTGAGCCAACTGAAGAAGAAGTTAAGAACCAAATTAAGGAAACTTTAGAGCGTTTACAAGGTAAACAAAACAAATCTAAAGCGGCAAAATATCGTAAAGACAAACGTGAACTTCACCGTAAAAAAGAAGAAGAAGCACGTGCAGAAGACGAACACAAAATTTTAAAAGTTACTGAATTCGTAACTGTTGGTGAAATTGCTACTATGATGGATGTGCCTATTACTAAGGTAATCGGTACTTGTATGTCATTAGGTATCATGGTAACTATGAACCAACGTTTAGATGCTGAAACATTAACTATTGTTGCAGACGAATTTGGTTACGAAGTTGAATTCACTACTGCAGATATTGAAGAAGCAATTCTTGAAGAAGTTGATGCGCCAGAAGATTTAGAAACTCGTGCTCCGATTGTAACTGTAATGGGACACGTAGATCACGGTAAAACATCTTTATTAGATTACATTCGTAAAGCTAATGTAATAGCTGGTGAATCTGGAGGAATTACACAACACATCGGTGCATATGGAGTAACTTTAGATAATGGTCAAAAAATCGCATTCTTAGATACACCTGGTCACGAAGCGTTTACAGCTATGCGTGCTCGTGGAGCTCAAGTTACCGACGTTGCTATTATTGTTGTTGCTGCTGATGATGATATCATGCCTCAAACTAAAGAAGCAATTTCTCACGCACAAGCAGCTGGTGTTCCAATTATTTTCGCAATTAACAAAGTAGATAAACCAACAGCTAATCCTGAAAAAATTAAGGAAAAATTAGCTGGTATGAATTTCTTAGTTGAAGATTGGGGAGGTACTTATCAATCGCAAGAAATTTCTGCTAAATTCGGTCAAGGAATTCCTGAATTGTTAGAGAAAGTTTTATTAGAAGCAGAGATGCTTGATTTGAAAGCTAATCCTAATAAACCTGCTTCTGGAACTGTTGTTGAAGCATTCTTAGATAAAGGTCGTGGATATGTTTCTACAATCTTAGTACAAAACGGAACTTTAAGAGTTGGAGACTACGTTTTAGCAGGTAAAAACCATGGTAAAGTTCGTGCAATGCATGATGAACGTGGTAGATCTGTTAAAGAAGCAGGACCGTCTCGTCCAGTTTCAATCTTAGGTTTAGATGGTGCGCCAACTGCCGGAGATAAATTCAACGTATTTGAAGATGAAAGAGAAGCAAAACAGATCGCTGCGAAACGTACTCAATTAATACGTGAACAATCAGTAAGAGCGCAACGTCATATCACGTTAGCTGAGATTGGTCGTCGTATTGCTTTAGGAGATTTCAAAGAATTAAACATCATCTTAAAAGGAGACGTGGATGGATCTGTAGAAGCATTATCAGATTCGTTCTCTAAATTATCTACAGATGAAATTCAAATCAACATCATCCATAAAGGAGTTGGTGCGATTACAGAGTCAGACGTGTTGTTAGCATCTGCATCTGATGCGATTATCATCGGATTTAACGTAAGACCAATTGCAAGTGCTAAAGCTATTGCAGATAAAGAAGAAATTGATATCAAAACATACTCAATCATTTATGATGCACTTGATGATGTTAAAGATGCAATGGAAGGAATGTTATCTCCAGAATTGAAAGAAGAAATTACTGGAACTGCAGAAATTCGTGAGTTATTCAAAATTTCTAAAGTTGGAACTATTGCTGGATGTATGGTGACCGACGGAAAAATCTTCAGAAGTTCTAAGATTCGTTTAATTAGAGAAGGAGTTGTAATCTATACTGGAGAACTAATTGCTTTAAAACGTTTCAAAGATGACGTGAAAGAAGTTTCTAAAGGATACGATTGTGGTATGCAAATTAAAGGATACAACGATATTAAAGAATATGATGTAATTGAAGCTTTCCAAGAAGTAGAGGTTAAGAAAAAATTATAATCGAAATACTAAAAAGGAGCTTATTTAAGCTCCTTTTTTATTGTCAGCTTGTCAGAGTTTTATTTTGGCAATAAATTTGATACATTATATAAACAACTAAAATATAGTAAAAGTTATGGGATTACTTTTAATGGGAATTATAATGCTGGCTAGTTGGTTTGTAGGCTACCAGTTAAAAAATAAGTTTGAAAAATATTCTAAAGTTCATTTACGAAACGGAATGAGCGGTGCAGAAATTGCTACAAAAATGTTACATGACCATGGAATTTACGATGTAAAAGTAATTTCAACTCCGGGTCGTTTAACAGATCATTATAACCCAACAGATAAAACAGTTAACTTAAGTGAGGCGGTTTATAACGAACGTAATGCTGCTGCTGCTGCAGTTGCTGCTCACGAAGTTGGTCATGCTGTACAACATGCTACTGCTTATCATTGGTTAAATATGCGTTCTAAATTAGTTCCTGTAGTAAGTATTGCTTCAAATATGGTGCAATGGGTTTTATTGGCTGGAGTATTACTGATTAATACTTTTCCTCAATTATTATTAATCGGAATAGTTTTATTTGCAGTTACAACAGTCTTTTCTATTGTTACTTTACCTGTAGAATATGATGCGAGTCATCGAGCATTAAAATGGTTAGAAACTAAAAATATGGTTACGCGAGAAGAATATGCTGGCGCTAAAGATTCGTTAACCTGGGCAGCAAGAACTTATTTAGTTGCTGCTTTATCATCAATCGGTACCTTATTGTATTATGTAATGATGTATATGGGAAGAAGAGAATAATCTTAACATAAAAAGTAAAAACGCCTACTTGTAAGAAGTAGGCGTTTTTTTATGAATCAAAATTATCTAATACATTTTTAATTTGCTTTAAGTATTTTCCGTAGTATTGATTAATAATCCATTCTGAAAAGACAATTACAAAAGAAAGTGAGAAAATTCCAATTCCAAATATCTTAAAAATTAAATTAGGATTATTTTCAAACGTTTCTTTAAAGTTTATTAGTTGATTAAAATAAACCTCTGTTTTGTCGTTTGTAAAAAGAATGAAGTATAAAACCATTATCTGTGGAATTAAAAAATAACAAGCAGAACGGTAACTTTCTACTGCGAATCTTAAGTCATAATACATTTTAATAACGTTTTCTTTAGATTGCAAAGCATCTTGATTTTGAGTTGATTTTTTAAATAAATAAAATTTCTTATAATAAGTTAGAGAACAAATAAATATCTGGAATAAAATAAAATAGTAGAAAAAAGCTAAATATCCGTTTATATATTTTTGATCTATTATGGGAATAGCAACTAAAAATACAATTGAAAACAGACAAAATATAAGTTCGTTTTTAATGTTTTTATTTACTTTTTCAACAATCGATTTCGTTTTATGTAAACTGTCTTTATTTATTTGAACATCTTCTGTTGATTGATTGTTCCATTGTTTTTGTAATTCATCAAAATTCATATCCGTTTTCTTTAATGATTTGTTGTAACTTGTCTTTGGTTCTGTTTAATTTTACTCGCGCGTTTCCTTCAGAAATTCCTAGATTTTCAGATATTTCTTTATGTGATTTTCCTTCTAGGTAAAGAAATATTATTGCCTTTTCAACACCGTTTAAGCTTTGTACGGCTTTATAGAAGTGTTTTAATTGATCTTCTTTTTGTGTAGAATCTTCATCTTCAATTTGGTCAAATTCTTCTCTAATTTCATTTGTTTTTATTTTCTTGTCTTCTTTTTTGAAGAAGGTCAAAGCGGTATTTAAACAAACGCGATACATCCATGTTGAAAACTGACTTTTTCCTTCAAAGCGTTGGTACGATTTCCATAATTGATACGACATTTCCTGAATCAAATCATTCCGATCAGCAGGATTATCCATGTACATTCTAGAAATCTTGTGTAAAATTCCTTTGTGATTTTCGAGTAATTGTAAAAATTCTTGTTCTAGATTTTTCAAGATTTTTGAGTTGATTTTACAAGTAAGTATTCATTTTTGATAAACGTTACAAATAAACATAAAAAAAAACTCGTTAGCGAACTAACGAGTTTTGATTCTTATTAGGATTAACCTAAATATGTTTTTAAAATTTTACTTCTTGAAGTATGTTTTAATCTGCGAATTGCTTTTTCTTTAATCTGACGAACACGTTCACGAGTTAAGTCAAAAGTTTCTCCAATTTCTTCTAACGTCATTGGATGTTGGTCACCTAAACCGAAGTATAAACGAACTACATCTGCCTCACGTGGAGTTAAAGTTTCTAATGCTCTTTCGATTTCTGTACGTAAAGATTCGTGAATTAACTCACGATCTGGGTTTGGTGATTCACCAGAACGTAATACATCGTATAAGTTAGAATCTTCACCTTCAACTAATGGTGCATCCATTGATAAGTGACGACCAGAGTTTTTCATTGATTCTTTAACGTCATTAACAGTCATGTCTAACTCTTTTGCAATTTCTTCTGCAGAAGGAGGGCGCTCGTTAGATTGCTCTAATAATGCGTACATTTTGTTAATTTTATTGATAGAACCAATTTTGTTTAATGGTAAGCGTACAATACGAGATTGTTCTGCTAAAGCAGATAAAATAGATTGACGAATCCACCAAACAGCGTATGAAATGAATTTGAAACCACGAGTTTCATCAAAACGTTGTGCAGCTTTAATTAATCCTAAGTTTCCTTCGTTAATTAAATCGGGTAATGTTAAACCTTGGTTTTGATATTGTTTTGCAACCGAAACAACGAAACGTAAGTTAGCTTTTGTTAACTTTTCTAAAGCGCGTTGATCACCTGCTTTAATTTTTTGTGCTAATTCTACCTCTTCATCAGCGGTAATTAAATCTACTTTACCAATTTCTTGTAAATATTTATCTAAAGACGCGGTCTCACGATTGGTTACCTGTTTGGTAATTTTAAGTTGTCTCATATCTGAATTGCTCCTGAAAAATTTTTGTTCATAAGTTATACGTAACTTTTTTAAAAAGGTTACAAAACTTTTAAAAATATTTTTAATTGAGCTTATTTGTACACTTTTGCTTTTACATACATTGGTAGACTCAAAGGCATCTTAATCCAATGTTCATATTCAGAGTCTTTTACTACTATCTGATTTTTTGTTGCGAAACCGGAATTAAAACGAATGAAACTATATTCAGAATCGAACTCTGCATCAACTAATTTTAAAGTTATTGCAAACTTAGATGTATCCGAATCTATAAAAATATTTTTTCCGGTTAAATCCAAAACTAACCAACCGGTATCTTTATTGTTTATTGAAAGTAAAATTTCTTCGTGATTAATTCTATTGTTTGGTTTTCCATTTTTTACATCATAGAATTGTAATCTATAAATTAGCTTTTTTGAATCATTACTACCAATATGTAAATGGAAGCTTTGTAATTCGCTTAGGCCTTTGTTTGAAACGATAATTCCAAACTCTGCACCTTTGTCATAATCTTCTTTTTTGTAATTTTGAGATTCTCCAGTTACAAATCCAGAGCCTTCATTTGTTCGGCCATAATTTTTGTATGAAATTTTTGCATTTGCAGGAGGGATTATCATTTCTGGGAGTAGATCTGGAATTTCTACTAAAGAAATAGTTTCTCCTTTTTTTAAGTCAGAAACAGAAATCTCTTTGCTTTCAAATCCCCAAGCTTCAATTTCTAAAATATCATCGTCTTTTATATCTTCATTAAATATAAATTTTCCGTCTGATTTTGATAAAATACTTTTTTTAAGTTTTTCGTTTTTAATGGTAGCATAAGCAATAGGTTCTTTCGTTTCAGAATTTATCAATGTGCCTTGAATGTTTTGTGCCTTTGCAACAACTGTTATCAATAAAAGGAATAATAATTTTTTCATTTTCTAATTTTTTTGTTAAAGGAAAATAATTTTAGTGAATTGATTTTCAGTTTTGTATTTACTTTAACAAAAAAAGCTTCGTTATAAAAACGAAGCTTTTGGTAAGATGAAATATTTGTTGTTGTTGATTATTTCCCGAATTCTAAGTTGATGATTAACTCAACATCTTTAGCAATACCTAATCCTGTTGGATCGTAGTTGATGTTAAAAGCAGTTCTATCAATAGTAGTTTTAGCTTGGAAACCTAATTTTTCGTTTCCATATCCGTCGTCTGCAGCTTTTCCACCGTAAACTAAGTCAAAAGTAACTGGTTTAGTAATTCCTTTGATTGTTAAATCTCCAGCCATTTTATATTTTTTTCCGTCTTTTTTAATTGAAGTAGAAACAAAAGTCATTGTTCCGTATTTTTCAGCTTCAAAGAAATCTGCAGATTTTAAGTGATTGTCACGTGCTTCAACGTCTGTGTCGATTGAGTTAACGTCAACAGTGAAATTGAATTTTCCTGTTTTAATATCTTCGTTAGTTAAAACTAAAGTACCGTCATATTTATCCATTCTACCGTCAACAAAAGAAATTCCTAAATGTTTAACTGAGAAGTTTAAGAATGAGTGCATTGGGTCAACTTTCCAAGTTGTTTGAGCTGTAGCGCTTACAGATAAACCTAAAACAGCAACGAATAATAATACTAATTTTTTCATGATTTTGATTTTTAAATTCTTTTACAAATTTAGGGCAGTTGTTTTAAAATCAACTTAATCTAAATTAAGAAGTGAAAGAATGTGTTTATCTATATAAATTCACGAAAATCTGATAGGGTAAAAAAAACAAAGTCCAATTTTATAAAACAGACTTTGTTTTAGATATATGATTATAATTTTTTTTACCAAATTCTTACACGGTGATCTGGTTCAATGTATAATTTGTCACCTGGTTTAACATCAAAAGCTTCGTACCAAGGATCAAAGTTTTGTAATGGAACATAAGCTCTGTAAATTCCGGGTGCGTGCGGATCTGTTTTAACCTGAGTTTTCACATATTCATCTCTAGATTTTGTTCTCCAGATGGTTGCCCAAGAAATAAAGAAACGCTGTTCTGGAGTAAAACCATCAATCGCTTCTGGCTTACCATTCTTTTCAAAATGTAATTTTAAACCTTCGTAAGCTGCTGTGATTCCACCTAAATCTCCGATGTTTTCACCTAATGTAAAATCACCATCAACATAAATTCCTTCAAAAGGTTGTAAAGCACTATATTGTTTAGATAATGATTTTCCTAAAGCAGTAAACTGATTTAAATCTTGCGGTGTCCACCAATCAACTAAATTTCCGTCTGCGTTGTAACGAGAACCTGAATCATCAAAACCGTGAGAAATTTCGTGTCCAATTACAGCTCCAATACCGCCATAATTCACAGCATCATCTGCTTTGTAATCGTAGAATGGGGGTTGAAGAATTGCTGCTGGGAAAACAATTTCGTTATACATTGGGTTAAAGTAAGCATTAACCATTTGTGGCGGCATTCCCCATTTGGTTTTATCTACTGGTTTGCCATATTCTGCAATGTTTTTAGCAGTTTCCCAACGACCATAATTTATCGCATTTTGATAGTAATTTCCTTTTTCTGGATTTTCGATAGTAAGTTCAGAATAATCTTCCCATTTATCTGGATATCCAATTTTTATAGATATTTTATCTAATTTTTCTAAAGCTCCTTTTTTAGTTGCTGGCGCCATCCAAGGTAATTTTTGAATACGATTTCTGTATGCTTGAACCACATTCGCAATCATATTTTGAGCCTTTTCTTTTGCTTCTGCAGGAAAACGTTTTTCAACATAAATCTTACCTAAAGCTTCACCAAGAGTTCCGTTCACAACATCAAGTGCACGTTCTTCAATAGGGCGTTGTTCTGTTGCACCCGATAATGTTTTTCCGTAAAATTCCCAATTTGCTTTATCGATATCAGTAGTTAAATAACTTGCCGAATTATTTAAAAGCGTCCATTTTAAATATAACTTTAAATCGTCCATTGAAGTATTGTTTAAAATACCATCAAGAGCTTTCATATATTTTGGTTGCTGAACAACAACTTGATCTAAGTTTACGAAACCTGCTGTTTTAAAATAATTTTCCCAATTGATTGACGGAGCCATTTTTTGAAGCTCTGCAATTGTAGTTGGATTATAAGCCAAACGATCATCACGCTCTTCAACACGAGTAAATCTAGGTTCTGCCATTTGTTTCTCTAAAGCCACAATTTTTTTAGCTGCAACTTTCGCATCTGCCTCTGAAAAATTAATATACTGAAGCATTTTAACAATATGTTGCTCATATAAAGCTAATTTTTCTTTAGAATCTTTATCGTCTGAAACATAGTAATCACGGTCTGGCATTCCGATACTTCCTGGTGTTACATAAACTGTATTCTTGTTAGAATCTTCCGCATCTGCATAAACGTAATTTCCAAAAAAGCCAATTCCGCCATCTAAAATAGAAGCATTGATTAGAGCATTTAAATCATCAAGATTTTTAAGATTGTCGATTTTTTGCAAATCTTCTTGAATTGGATCAACACCTAATTCATTTCTTTTTTTAGTATCTAAATAAGATTTGTAAATATTAATCGCTTTTCCTTCGTCAGTATTATCAGCGTATTCACC
>NZ_CANRNX010000066.1 GCF_947632075.1 uncultured Flavobacterium sp. | reverse complement strand
CAATTGTAACCTTAACAGGATTGTTTTGTATTCTTTCTAAAATTAACCTTACAAGCGGATCAAACAACCCTGTATCTGACATTAAACTGAAGTACATTATTGAAAAAATAATCATGATCCCCGTTAATCCTGTTTCTTTAATTCCTTCTAACATCATTAATCCCAAAGTGTCACTAAAACCAGCAAAAATTGCGGTTACAACTGGTATGATGATTAAAGCAGCTAAAGGTGACATTTTTTTGGTCATCAAAAGTACCAAAAAGATTCCCATCATAGAAAAACCAATAATTGAGAGCATAACATATTTTTTAACATAAATATATAAACAAAACAACGATTAAATATAAAATTTAATAAAAACAGATCGCCCGTTTAAATTACATAAAAAAAGCTACCTGTTTAGGGTAGCCTTTTTTACTATATTGAACCAATATTACTTAGTAGAAATTGGTTTGAATTTTGTTAAGTTGATTCCTTCAACTGCTGCTTTGTATTCTTCGATAGAAGGCATACGTCCTAAGATTGCAGAAAGTACAACTACTGGAGTTGATGCTAATAAAGACTCTCCTTTTTTACCATCTCTATCCTCAACTACACGTCCTTGGAATAAACGAGTTGAAGTAGCTAAAACAGTGTCTCCTTTTTCTGCTTTCTCTTGGTTACCCATACATAAGTTACAACCAGGACGCTCTAAGTACATGATGTTTTCATACTCTGTACGAGCTACAGATTTTGGTAATGCATCAGAAAACTCAAATCCAGAGTATTTTTGTAAATATTCCCAATCTCCTTCAGCCTTTAACTCATCAATGATGTTATAAGTTGGAGCTGCAACAACTAATGGTGCATTGAATTTAACTTCACCTTGTTGTTTTTCAATATTTTTCAACATTTGAGAAACGATTTTTAAATCGTCTTTGTGAACCATACAAGAACCTACGAAACCTAAATCAACTTTTTTATCGTTTCCGTAGAAAGATAATTCACGGATTGTATCGTGTGTATAACGTTTAGAAACATCTGCATTGTTTACGTCTGGATCTGCGATCATTGGCTCTTCAATTAAATCTAAATCGATAACTACCTCAGCGTAATATTTAGCGTTAGCATCTGGTTGTAAAGCTGGTTTTTCACCAGATTTAATTTCCTCGATACGTTTGTTTGCTTTGTTGATTAAACCTTGTAAAACTGCATTTTTGTTATCCATACCTTTATCAATCATGATTTGGATACGAGATTTAGCAATTTCTAAAGATTCGATTAAAGTATCATCTTGAGAAATACAGATAGAAGCTTTAGCTTTCATTTCTGCAGTCCAGTCAGTAAATGTGAAGGCTTGGTCAGCTAATAAAGTTCCGATGTGAACCTCAATGATACGTCCTTGGAATACGTTTTCTCCGTCAAATTGTTTTAACATTTGAGCTTGAGTAGCGTGAACCACATCACGGAAATCCATGAAAGGTTTCATTTCTCCTTTGAAAGTAACTTTTACAGATTCTGGAATTGGCATAGAAGCTTCACCAGTTGCTAAAGCTAAAGCTACAGTTCCTGAATCGGCACCGAAAGCAACACCTTTAGACATACGAGTATGAGAGTCACCACCGATGATGATAGCCCACTCGTCAATTGTAATATCATTTAATACTTTGTGGATAACGTCAGTCATTGAATGATATTCACCTTTAGGGTCACGTGCAGTAATTACACCGAAATCATTCATGAATTTCATTAATTTAGGGATGTTAGCTTGCGCTTTTTTGTCCCATACAGAAGCAGTGTGACATCCTGATTGGTAAGCTCCGTCAACGATTGGAGAAATAACAGTAGCTGCCATTGATTCTAATTCTTGCGCTGTCATTAAACCTGTTGTATCTTGAGAACCAACGATGTTTACTTCTACACGAACGTCTGAACCTGCGTGTAAAACTTTTCCGTCTGCTACACCTACTGCGTTTTTGTTGAAGATTTTTTCAACAGCAGTTAATCCTTGACCTTCGATAGAAACTTCTTTAGAAGGAGCGAAAACTACAGGAGCTTCGATACCTAAAGTTTTAGCTGCGAAAGTTTGGATTTTTTTACCAAATACGATAGCGTAAGAACCACCAGCTTTGATAAACTCTAATTTCTGAGGAGTGAAAGATTTAGAAATATCTTTTAATTCAACCTCTCCGTTATATAATTTTTTAGTTGCAGTATTGATAGTTAAAACTGTACCAGTTGCTACAGAGTAAACTTCTTCTAAAATAGGATCGCCAGCTTCGTTACGAACAACATCTCCGTTAGTGTCAACTTTTTTCACCCAGTTTTGTAAGTCAATTCCAATACCTCCAGTTACATCAACTGTAGTTAAGAAGATAGGAGAAATTCCGTTTGTACCTGCTACGATTGGAGCAATGTTTACGAATGGAATGTATGGAGAAGCTTGTTTACCTGTCCATAAAGCCACGTTGTTAACACCAGACATACGAGAAGATCCAACTCCCATTGTTCCTTTTTCTGCAATTAACATAACAGAAGCATCTGGATGTTGTGCTTGTAACGCACGAATTTCAGCTTGAGCTTCTGGAGTAATCATACATTTTCCGTGTAATTCACGGTCAGAGCGAGAGTGTGCTTGATTACCTGGAGATAATAAATCTGTAGAGATATCACCTTCAGCAGCTACATAAGTAACTACTTTAATTTCTTCAGCAACAGCAGGTAATTCAGTAAAGAATTCAGCCTTAGCGTAACTTTCTAAAATTTCTTTTGCAATTTCGTTTCCAGCTTCATAAGCAACTTTTAAACGATCCATATCTGCATCGTATAGGAAAACTTGAGTTTTTAATACTTTCGCAGCTTGTTTAGCAATTTCTACATCGTTTCCTAAAGCTAAATCTAAAAGAACTTCAATAGATGGTCCACCTTTCATGTGAGATAATAACTCAAATGCGAAAGTTGGTGTAATTTCAGAAACAACTTCTTGTCCCAAAATAATTTCTTTTAAAAATTTAGCTTTAACACCAGCAGCCGGAGTTGTTCCTGGTAGAGTGTTGTAAACAAAAAATTGAATTGAATCAGTTCTGTTCGGGTTTGCCGTATCTTTAATTTGAGCGATAATTTCGCTTAATAATTCAGCACCATCAATTGGCTTTGGGTGTAACCCTTGACCTTTTCTTTCTTCAATCTCGTTAAGATAATCCTTGTAAAGGTTCATAGTTTTATTTGTTGTTTATTATAGCTAAGATTTATATTTAAAGTCGATAAAACTTAACTGTTAGTTTATTTTTATAGATTTTACCACTTAAAAAAACTTAATAATCTCTTTAGTGATTTTTTTGCGATTACAAAATTATAAAAACTTATTGATATTTAAAAATTTTTAATAAATCCTTAATTTGAAAGAATTATTACTTACAAATAACCTATTTTGATAATTTTAATTCAATCTTTTACAAAAAGACATTAGTGATAATTAAAAAATTTATTGTTTTTTTAACTATTAGATATTTATACGACATTCAAACTGATAATTCAGAAAAAAACACAAATGGTTTCAATGAAGTAATTTCTTTTATTTTTATTAAGTATAAATATTTATTAATTGATTTTATAAATAAATGAAATCAAAAAAACCACGAAATTTAAAATTCGTGGTTTTTTATAATTTTTAATTCGCTTTAGTTTCAAATTTCTTAGCATTCTTAACTTTCTGATCAGTAAGCGCGATTTCTAATACCTCACTCATTCTATCTACATAATGGAAAGTTAAACCTGTTAGATAATCTGCTTTGATTTGTTCAACATCGCGTTTATTATCTTTACATAAAATAATTTCTTTGATGTTGGCACGTTTCGCTGCTAATATTTTCTCTTTAATTCCACCAACCGGAAGTACTTTTCCGCGTAATGTAATTTCACCTGTCATTGCTAAATTTTTCTTCACTTTACGTTGCGTAAAACTCGAAATCATTGATGTTAACATAGCAATACCAGCAGATGGTCCATCTTTTGGAGTTGCACCTTCTGGAACGTGAACGTGAATTTTAAAGTTTTCGAAGATCTCTTCACTTAAACCTAATTCTACAGCATTGGCTTTAATATACTCTAAAGCAATAGTTGCAGATTCTTTCATTACATTCCCTAAGTTTCCAGTCATCGTTAAACCACCTTTTCCTTTAGAAATGATTGATTCAATATATAAAATATCTCCTCCAACACGTGTCCATGCTAAACCAGTAACAACACCGGCGGTATCGTTATTTTCATATTTATCATATTCAAAACGTGGAGCACCTAAAATTTCAATAATATCTTCATTGGTCAATTTTTCGTTAAACTGCTCTTCTAAAACAATAGATTTTGCAATAAAACGAACCACTTTTGCGATTTGCTTATCTAAATTACGAACTCCAGATTCTCTTGTATAATTGGTAATAATAAATTCCATTTGTTTTTTACCAATTGAGAACGTTTTAGGATCAACTCCATGTTCTTTCATTTGTTTCGGAAGCAAATGCTGACGACCAATTTCAACTTTTTCTTCGATAGTATAACCATTCATTTCTAAAATTCCCATACGATCTAAAAGCGCAGGCTGAATGGTATTTAAACTATTTGAAGTTGCGATGAACATAACTTTAGACAAATCGAATCCCATTTCTAAGAAATTATCGTAGAAATCTGAATTTTGTTCCGGATCTAAAACTTCTAACATAGCCGAAGATGGGTCTCCGTTAGGAGAAGTTGAAAGTTTATCGATCTCATCTAATAAGAAAACAGGGTTTGATGATTTTGCTTTCTTAATAGATTGGATAATTCGCCCTGGCATTGCACCAATATACGTTTTTCTATGTCCGCGAATTTCAGCTTCGTCACGTAAACCACCTAACGAAATGCGCACATATTCACGACCTAATGACTTAGCAATAGATTTACCAATAGATGTTTTTCCAACTCCTGGAGGTCCGTACAAACATAAAATCGGAGCTTTCATGTCGTTTCTTAATTTAAGAACCGCCATGTGCTCAATGATACGTTTTTTAACATCTTCTAAACCGTAATGATCTTTATCTAAGATTTTCTGAGCATTTTTTAAATCAAAAATATCTTCAGTATATTCATTCCAAGGAAGTTCTAAAAGTAATTCAAGATAATTTCTTTGAATTGAAAATTCAGCAACCTGAGGATTCATACGCTGCATTTTAGCCAATTCTTTATTAAAATGTTCTTTTACTTTTTTATCCCATTTCTTAGATTTCGCTTTATTCTTTAACTCTTCAAACTCTTGTTCATGAGAAACGCCACCAAGTTCTTCTTGAATGGTTTTAATTTGTTGATTTAAGAAATATTCTTTCTGTTGTTGATCTAAATCAATACGAACTTTATTTTGAATATCATTCTTCAAGTTTAATTTTTGAAGTTCAACATTCATTTTACGTAGTGTTTCTAATGCACGTTCTTTTAGATCGTTAATTTCTAAGATTTCTTGTTTCTCTTCAACCGTTAGATTTAAATTAGAACCAACGAAATTGATTAAAAAAGAATCACTTTCGATATTTTTAATTGCGAAAGAAGCTTCCGAAGGAATGTTCGGATTTTCTTTAATCATTTCATAAGAAGTTTCTTTAACCGAATCAACGATTGCTTTAAATTCAGCATCGTTTGCTTCAGGTCTAATCTCTTCAACTTCTTTAACAATCGCTTTTAAATAAGGTTCTGTCTGAGAAAGTTCAGTGATTTCGAAACGTTTCTTTCCTTGAAGAATTACCGTAATATTTCCGTCTGGAAGGTTTAAAATTTTTAAAATTTTAGCAACCGTTCCTATTTTATGAATATCGTCTAAATTAGGATCTTCAGTATTTTCATTAATTTGAGAAACTACACCAACCGCCTTTCCTGTTTCATTAGCTTCTTTAAGTAATTGAATAGATTTATCTCTTCCTGCAGTAATTGGTAAAACCACACCTGGAAACAAAACCATATTTCTTAAAGGTAAAATAGCTAAATCTTCTGGCAGAACTTCTTTATGCATTTCTAACTCATCTTCAGGAGTTAAAAGTGGAATAATTTCTGAATTAGTATCTAACTCTTGCAATGACAAATTGTCAATAGTAACTATTTTTTCTTGTGCCATATTATTTTTAGGTCAAATTGTCAGATATAAATATACTACCATATAAAAAAATAGTAATATTTATAGCTAACAACTTTATTTATAAGTCTTTAATTAAGATATAATACAATCTTTTTCATATAAGTTCAATCATTGTGCCATAAAAAAATCCCGATCATAGATCGGGATTTTTTTATCTTAAAATAGTTTAGTATTTTATATATTGAAAATATCCATTTTTAATACGTAAAGGAGGAATTGTATTATTAGGATTGAAATCTTCAGTTACTGGCGCATACAAATCGTAATTAAAATTACCTTCAAAGTACTCAGCCTTTTCGTTTATTGAATTTATTGATAAAATACCTGTTTGTAAATTTAAATTAATTAAATCAGCTGGATTTCCAGGATAAGCAATATCAAAATTATTAGTAGAATATACCCAACCTCTATTAGATACGGTATAAGCAGCTGAAGAAATTCCCATAGACTCGTCAACAATCATGTTACCTAAAGAAGAAATATAATTTCCTGTAGCTATTTGGTTAAACACAATAGAAAAAGTATCATATTTATAGTTAGCCTTTTCAGCTTCATCGATACTTAAAAAATACGCAGTCATTCTAACGTTTCTACCATTTGTTGTAACAGAAACACTATCAGTAACTCTAGTTACTCCATCAACTTCACATCTAAAAATTTGCTTTCCTTGAATATTACCATCAACAATATCTTCATTAACTTTTTCTGCCTCACAAGCAAATAAACCAAAAGATAAAAACAAAATTAATGATAGCTGTTTTATTTTTTTCATAATACTACTCTCGTTATTTTTTTCAAATATAGAATTTTATTTTATAATTTATATTTTTTAACATTGAAATATTATTTTTTTAAAGTTGTTTTTTTTGAATTCTTTTGAGCTTTAATAATAACAAAACTCCGAAAACAAAAAATATCACTAAAAACAATATAGCATTTTGAACTCGACCCGTTACTTGGGTAACAAGACCGTACATTAACATTCCGATAACAATACCGAACTTTTCAGTAACATCGTAAAAACTAAAAAAGGAAGTAGTATCAATTTCAGTGGGTAACATTTTAGAATAGGTTGAACGAGATAATGATTGAATTCCTCCCATAACCAAACCAACAAATGAAGCCGCAATGTAAAATTGAAACGGAGTTTGTACGGTATAGGCATAAATACAAATTAGAATCCAAAAAATATTAATTGCAATTAGAGAATTAATATTTCCAAATTTAGAAGAAATTTTAGAAGTTAAAATTGCACCTGCAACTGCTATAAGTTGAATTAGAAGTATACTAACAATTAAACCTGTTGTTCGCTGTTCATCTGATTGCCAAAGCACTTCTTTTTCTCCAAAATAAGCTGCAATAATCATCACTGTTTGAACTGCCATACTATAAACAAAAAATGCTGTTAAGTATTGCTTCAATGCGGGTAGATGACTTAATTTATCGAATACTTTTTTTAATTCTTTAATTCCTGAAAACAACACCTGTTTTTCAATTTTATTTTGATTTCTAAAATCAGGTAAAAACTTATAGGTAATCTGACTAAATCCTAACCACCAAATTCCTACTAAAAGAAACGAAACTTTCATAGCTTCAAGTTCATTTTCAAAGCCAAAGAAATCGTATTTCATTAACATTACAAGGTTAATCAATAACAAAATAACACTTCCAATATAACCTAAAGAATATCCTTTAGCACTTATAGCATCTTGTTGTTCTGGAAAAGCTAAATCAGGTAAATAAGAATTATAAAAAACTAAACTTCCCCAAAATCCAATTAAAGCTGTAGTATAGAAAAACAATCCTAAAGCCAAATTTTCCAAATTAAAAAAATACAAAGCCATACATGAAATAGAACCTATAGCACAGAATAACTTCATGAAAAACTTTTTATTTCCAAGGTAATCTGCAATACCTGATAAAAATGGCGAAGCAAAAGCTACAAACAAAAAACCTATTGCAGTTACGTAACTGATTATTGATTCACTTGGAGTTTCAATACCGAAGAACGAAGCTGAATTTACACCTTGAATTCTAAACAATGCCCCATAATATAATGGAAAAATAGAAGAAGAAATAACTAAAGCATAAACTGAATTCGCCCAATCATAAAACGCCCAAGCGTTTAATATTTTCTTATCACCTTTGTTAAATTGTTTCATAATTTAAAATTAAAAAGCAGTCGTAAAATTTTGACTGCTCTAAAAATACTATTTTTTTATTTTGTATTTGGCTGCTTCACGTTTAGCATTTGGAATCATTTCTTTTATATTGTTAATACGCGTGGTATTGCTTGGGTGAGTACTTAAAAATTCAGGTTGAGAACCTCCTCCTTGTTTTGCCATACGTTCCCAGAAATCAACAGCATCAGATGGATTGTATCCTGCGATTGCCATTAAAATCAAACCTATGTCATCTGCTTCTGTCTCATGTTTTCTACTAAATGGTAACATTCCACCAAGATTAGAACCAGCACCGTAAGCAGCCATCGCTAATTGTTGTGTTTGTGCATCTGAATTTCCTGTTGCAATTGAAACTCCAGCTGCACCTAATTGTTGTAAAGTTGAAGCGCTCATTCTTTGTTGGCCGTGATTAGCTAAAGCATGAGCCACCTCGTGCCCCATAACAGTTGCTAAACCAGCCTCAGTTTTTGTAACTGGCAGAATTCCTGAATAAACAACAATTTTACCACCAGGCATACACCAAGCATTGGCAGCTTTGTCATTAACTAATTTATATTCCCATTTGTAATCTTTTAAATAATCAGAATAACCATTAGCTTTTAAATAAGTTTCTGCGGCTCTTCTAATATTATCACCAACTTTAGCTACTAACTTTGCGTCAGCTGTGCCCGTAATTACCTTATTTTCCTTTATAAAAGAATCATATTGAGAAAAAGACGATGCAAATAAATTATTATTTCCAACTAAAGCCATTGTTTTTTTTCTTGTAAAAGGATTGGTCGCACAAGTAACCATTGTTATTGCAATTAATAAAGCAGCTCCTATTTTATATTGTTTCATATCTTATTTTTTTCAAATTTAATTTATTTCATTTAATCCATAAAATAAAACACAATACTATAAGCTTAATTTACGAAAAGAAAATGTAGTTTCATTCATGAGTTAAAAACTATTCAATAAATTTGCATCAAATTAAAAGGCATGGCAAAACAAAAGAAATCGATTGAAACACCTAAATATATAAAGAGATCAACAAAACTACTTTCTTTTTTTTCTGACAAATTAGCTATTCAATTTGCACTAAAATTGTTTGTAACTCCTATTAAATTCCCTACTCCAAAAAGAGAGTTAAATATGGAGAAAAAATCTAAAATATTTCCTCTTGAATTACCTACAGCTAAAAAAGACTTTACCGTTTATGAAATTGTAGGTGGTCCGAAAAAAGCTTTATTTATACATGGTTGGAATGGCCGAGGTACTCAATTAGCAACAATTGCTAAAGAACTTGCGGAAATGAATTACACGATAGTTAGCTTCGATGCACCAGGTCACGGAAAATCCTCTAAAAACCCAGCATTAATGACAGATTTTATTGAAGCTGCTTTTGTATTGGAAAGATATTATAAAGAATTCGATTTAATAATTGGACATTCTCTTGGTGGCATGTCAACTATAAACGCATTAGGTAGAGGTTTTAAAGCTAAAAAAGCGATAATTATAGGGAGTGGCGATGAAATACAAAATATTATTAAAGATTTTGTGATTGGAATTGGGTTAAAAGAAAAAATATCAGAAAAATTTAAAATTGCTTTTGAAGAAAAATATCAAGAAAAAATTGAAAACTATTCTGTTCACAAACAAGTTGAAAAAGTTGACATTCCTGTTTTAATTATTCATGATAAAAATGATTTAGACGTTCCCTACTCTGCTGCAGAGAATATTCACAAATATGCAAAAAATTCAAAACTTATTTTAACAAATAAGTTAGGCCATAGAAAAATTTTAGGAGATTCAAAAGTAATAGATGAAATCAAGAAATTTATAACCGAATAATTAATATAGCATTTTAATTTCTTTTAAACTAAAAAACAGCAATTCATCGGCTTCATTACGAATTCCTAATTGTCCGTTAGAATTAACATTAATAATCATTCCGGTGAATTTTGAACCATTTTTTAATTCAAAAGTCATTGGAATATTTTTTTTAAATAAATTTTCGTGATAATAGTCCCATTCTAAATTTTTATTTTTCTTTAAATCTAAAATAGATTTTTTTAATTCAGTAACTATTTTTACCATTAACTCCTTTTTATCTATTAATTTTTCGTAAGATTTTAAAATTGAACTTGCTTGAGCTAAATCACCAAAATCTGTTTGAGAAACATTCAATCCTATCCCAATTATCGAATGAATTTTACCATCAGCTTTAATATTATTTTCAATTAAAATACCACCAATTTTTTTATTGTATGACATAATGTCGTTTGGCCATTTTACCTTAACACCACTCAATTCAAAACTTAACAAAACTTTGTGGATTACATTTGCAACTGCAATATTTAGAGTAAAAACTTCCTGTAAATCAAAAAAATTACTATTCAACAAAACACTGAATGTTAAGTTAGTAGCAGGTTCAACCTTCCAAACCGAACCCATTTGTCCCTTCCCTTTAGTTTGGTGTTCGGCAACCACAACAGTAAAGTCATCAAGCTTAGTATTTTGAGATAGCTCTTTTAAATAATCATTAGTTGAAGGAATGGCATTGAGTTTGATTATATTCACGTTATACTATATTATGTAAATTGAAGCAAAAATAAACTTAAAAAATCATTTGATTTTAATAAATTTGCATCTATTACATTTTTTTTAAAAAAATATAAATGAACGAAAAAAATAACTACGACGAGCTTTTAGCTTTAATTATCGATGGAATTGAAAATGTAAAAGGTGAAAACATTACTGTAATGGATTTACGCCATATTGACAATAGATCAACTGATTATTTTGTAATTTGTGACGGTAACTCAAACACCCAGGTTAATGCCATTGCTGGTTCAATTCAAAAAAGAGTTTCAAAAGAAACAAGTGACAAACCATGGCATGTTGAAGGTACTGAATTAGCAAACTGGATATTAATGGATTATGTTAATGTTGTAGTTCATGTTTTTCAAAAAGAAACAAGAGAATATTATAACTTAGAAGACTTATGGGGTGATGCGAAATTCACCAATATTAAAACAGACCAAACAATAAATTAATATGCCACAAATAAAGTCAAACAAACCACGTTATAATCCGTGGATGTTGTATGCGGTTATTATTTTAATAATCATTGCAATTAGCTATTCTACAAACGGATCAGGCAACTCAAAACAAATTTCTCTATCTAAATTTTACAATCTTTTAGATGAAAATAAAGTTGAGAAAGTTGTTTTCAACAAAAACTCTGCTCGAATTTATTTGAATAAAGAAGCTAAAGAAGCAGAAAAAAACACAAAAGAAAATTTACCAAATTTTTTAGGACGTGAAAATAACGGTCCTCAATATACAGTAGATGTTGCAAGTCCAGATTTATTTCAAAAGAAATTAGACGAAGCTCATGCTGAAGGTAAATTAAAAGAATATGGTTCTGAACCGGAAAGTAATTGGAGTGAAATCTTCATGATGCTTTTACCTGTTTTATTGATAATTGGATTCTGGTTTTTTATGATGAGAAGAATGTCTGGCGGTGGTGCTGGCGGTGGCGGTGGTCAAATTTTCTCAATCGGAAAATCAAAAGCTAAATTATTTGATGAAAAAAATGATATTCGTGTAACATTCAAAGATGTAGCAGGTTTAGAAGGTGCAAAGGAAGAAATTGAAGAGATAGTTGAATTCTTAAAAAATCCTGAGAAATATACATCTATTGGTGGTAAAATTCCAAAAGGAGCCTTACTTGTTGGACCTCCAGGAACAGGAAAAACATTATTAGCAAAAGCAGTAGCAGGTGAAGCAAAAGTTCCTTTCTTCTCTTTATCAGGTTCAGATTTTGTTGAAATGTTCGTAGGAGTTGGAGCTTCACGTGTTCGTGACTTATTTAAACAAGCAAAAGAAAAATCACCTGCAATTATCTTTATCGACGAAATTGATGCAATCGGGCGTGCACGTGGAAAAAGTAACATGTCAGGTTCAAATGACGAAAGAGAAAATACTCTGAATCAACTTTTAACTGAAATGGATGGATTCGGAACCAACACAAACGTTATTGTATTAGCTGCAACAAACCGAGCTGAAATTTTAGACAAAGCCTTAATGCGTGCCGGACGTTTTGACAGACAAATTTATGTTGACTTACCAGATGTTCGTGAGCGTAAACAAATTTTTGAAGTTCACTTAAGAAATATCAAAAAAGTAGATGATTTAGATATTGATTTCTTAGCAAAACAAACTCCTGGATTCTCAGGTGCTGATATTGCAAACGTTTGTAACGAAGCAGCATTAATAG
>NZ_CANRNX010000065.1 GCF_947632075.1 uncultured Flavobacterium sp. | reverse complement strand
AGATTTAGCGGAAAGCCTGACCGAGCATTTCCGCTAAATGTTATTTTAATCTATACAAAATGAGCGAGGGAACGCCCAAAAAAAAATAAAAAACCATCTCTTTTTTTCTGTATTTTTATGATGAAATTAATCCATGGTAATTTAACTACATAAATGTTTAAAGAAAATAAAAAATTGCATATTCCAAACGACGAAACTATAATTTGGAAATATTTAGATTTATCAAAATTTTTAGATTTATTATTATCACAAAGTATGTTTATGTCAAGATCTGATAAATTTGAAGATCAGTACGAAGGCACTTTTAGCGAACCAACTTATCAAGAAATTAAGAAGCTTTTGGCAGACAATCCAAAATATTTAGATGCTTACAAAACAAAGAGAAAAAATATTTTAATAAGTAGTTGGCATGCTAATTCGTACGAAAGTTATGCAATGTGGCAAGTTTTCACCAAAAACAATGAAGGTTTAGCTATTCAATCAACTATTGGTAGATTAAAAAAATCATTAATTGAACCAAAGGCCGAACAATATATTGGAGAAGTAAACTATATAGACTACAAAAAAGAACACATTCCGTTTGACGACGATTTTTTCCCTTTCTTATTTAAACGAAAAAGCTTTCAGTACGAACATGAAGTTCGAGTAATTACAGATGTTTCACATTTAGAAATGAATGTACAGGAAGGTGTAAAAGTTTTAATTAACATTAACGAAATGATTGAAAAACTTTACATACATCCAAAATCTGAAAATTGGTATAAAAAACTAATTATTGAAATTGTAGAACGTCTAGGTTTTAATTTCACCATTGAACATTCAGATTTAGAAAGTGACATCCTAATTTAACAAAACAAACATCTTCACATTTAATTCTTAGAAATTAATCAAAACATTGTTAACCCAAGGTTAAAAAACATCTTAAAATACAGTCTTAAGCTTTAAAATTTTCTTATTTAAATTATTTTCAATAACTTAGCAAAATCATAAATTATGTGTTTAAAGCTTCATATCAAAGAAGCTATCTTTTTTAAATAGATTTTATCTATTTCTGTTACATTTTCTACACATATACATTCTTATTTGAAAGAATGTTTTCAGAATCAAATTACGATTCATTTAATTAAGAAGTTTAACTCTCCTTTTCATTGATTTGAGAAGGAAAAATATTTATATATTATTATGACTAATTTTAAAGTTGGAATTATTGGCGCCGGTCCAAGCGGCTTGGCTATGTTAAGAGCATTTGAATCAGAACAGAAAAAAGGTAATCCAATTCCAGAAATTAAGTGTTATGAAAAACAAGACAATTGGGGCGGAATGTGGAACTATACTTGGAGAACTGGTGTAGGTAAATACGGAGAGCCACTTCATGGAAGTATGTACAAATATTTGTGGTCTAACGGACCTAAAGAATGTTTAGAATTTGCAGATTACAGTTTTACAGAACATTTTGGACAGCCTATTTCGTCTTATCCACCAAGAGAAGTTTTATTTGATTACATTCAAGGAAGAATAAAAAAAAGCAAAGCAAGAGAATTTATTAAATTCAACACTGTAGCCAGATGGGTAGATTACCTGGAAAATAAAAAACAATTTAGAGTTGTTTTTGATGATTTAGTTAAAAATGAAACCTTTGAAGAGTATTTTGATTATTTAGTTGTTGGAACCGGGCATTTTTCTACTCCGAACGTGCCTTATTTCAAAGGAATTGAAAATTTTACAGGTGCAGTAATGCATGCGCACGATTTTAGAGGTGCAGATCAATTCATAGATAAAAACATTCTACTTATTGGAAGTAGCTATTCTGCAGAAGACATTGGAGTTCAATGTTACAAACACGGAGCAAAATCCATCACAATTTCATACCGAAGTAATCCAATCGGTTCAAAATGGCCAAACGGCATAAAAGAAAAATCATTAGTTACACATTTCGAAGAAGATAAAGCTTATTTTAAAGACGGTACTTCAGAAGCATTTGACGCAGTAATTCTTTGTACAGGGTATCAACATAAATTTCCTTTCTTACCAGATAATTTGCGCCTGAAAACAAAAAATTGTTTATATCCAGACAATCTATATAAAGGAGTTATTTACAATAACAACGAGCGTTTAATTTATTTAGGAATGCAAGACCAATACTACACTTTTAACATGTTTGACACGCAAGCTTGGTTTGCAAGAGATTATATGTTAGGAAGAATTGAAATTCCTTCAAAAGAAGAAAGAGAAGCAGATATTAAAAAATGGATGGATTATGAAGCGCAAACAGAAAATGGATATGATCATGTTGATTTCCAAACAGATTATATTAAAGATTTAATTTCCAATACTGACTATCCAGATTTTAATCTTGATAAAGTTTCTGAAATGTTTAAAAGTTGGCTTAAAGACAAAGAAGAAAATATTTTAAATTACCGAGATCAAGTTTACACTTCTGTTGTTGATGGAACACAAGCTAGTGTTCATCACACGCCTTGGATGAAAGAATTAGATGATAGTTTAGAACGTTATTTAGAAGAAGTTGAAGCAGACGAAAAAGAACTAAGTAAAGTTAATTATTATTAATTTATTAAAAAAACAGCTGTTATTTTACCGAATACTCATAAATTATTTTTAATAAATATTTAGTACTTTTATAAGTAAAAAGATTATTTTTGCATAGAATTTAAACTAAAATAAAATGGCAGGTACTAGAACATTTACAATGATTAAACCAGACGCTGTAGAAGCTGGAAGTATTGGTGGAATCTTAAACATGATTACTGAAGGTGGTTTCAGAATCGTTGCAATGAAATTAACTCAATTAACAGTTGCTGATGCAAAAAAATTCTACGAAGTTCACGCTGAGCGTCCTTTCTACGGAGAATTAGTTGAATTCATGTCAAGAGGTCCAATCGTTGCTGCTATCTTAGAAAAAGAAAATGCTGTTGAAGATTTCCGTACTTTAATCGGAGCTACAAACCCAGCTGATGCTGCAGAAGGAACAATCCGTAAAAAATACGCAAAATCAATCGGTGAAAATGCTGTTCACGGATCTGATTCTGATGAGAATGCAGAAATCGAAGCTGCTTTCCATTTCGCAGGAAGAGAGCAATTCTAATTAAAGAATTTCTTTAAAATATAAAAACCACGCAAAAGCGTGGTTTTTTTTTGTATTAATATGTTAGTTGAATATAATCTGTAAATTGTTCTCCAATTTTGGTTTGAATCTGATAGAAATAAGTCCCTGTTGGTAGTTGGTTTCCTGAATTCGATTGTCCTTTCCATTCGTTAGTATAATTTGATTTTTCATAAACTAAACTTCCGTATCTGTTGAATATTTTTAAATCAACACCTCCAAAAGAAACCAAATCAAAATATTCGTTTAAACCATCTCCGTTTGGCGAAATTCCCTTTTGTATTTTACAAATGAATTCTCCAAGTACTTTAATTTCTTTCGTATGTAAGCAACCGTTAGAATCTGTAAAAATTATTTCAATTACATTTACTGCTTGTAATAAATTAAGATATTTAGATAGATTGATTTTACTATCCGTTTCAGAAATAGAAGAATTATTGATTAACCATTGTACATTTTTCATTTCAGATAACGAAAAATTATTTGCTTTAAATTCAATAAAATAAGTACCATCCATACAATAAGAAAATAATTCAAATTTCAATTGCGGATAAACAATTACATCTAAAGTGACCTGTCTTGTACAATATTCCGAATCTTTGGTAAATGTATAAGTTTGGGAATTATATGGATCAAATTCAGGACTCCATACTCCTGAAATTCCATTTGTAGAAACAGTTGGTAATCTAAAGTTTAAATTGACTTCGCAAAATGGTTCAATTGGATCGAAACTTGGAGTTTTGTCAATAATTACTTTCATGATTACAATTTCAGCACAAAACTCTTCATTCGGAATAAACATATATGTAGTAGTTTTATTTGGATCAAAAGCTGGAGACCAACTACCCTGAATTCCGTTATTAGAAATAGTTGGTAATTCGGTAATATTTGGAGTTTCATCACAAAATGGTCCTATCAAATCAAACGTGGGTTCAATTATAGGATTCACAACTACAGTTTTTTCTATTGTTTGAAAAAGCGGATTGTTTGGAGTAAACGTGTATGTTGTAGTTTCTTGATTATTAACTGCTGGTGACCATGTACCTTCTACGTTATTATTTGAAATTGAGGGTAATATAAGTTCTTCTCCTGCACAAATTGACTCAAAATCATCAAAATCGACACTGATTGAAAATACTTCAACATCATCTATTAAAAAATAAGTAGAATTAGGAGTGATTGCTGACTGCAAATTTTGACGTAAAGTACTTTCATCATCAAAAAAGTTACCTATTATAAATTCATCTAGATTTGATTGACTGGGCGTAAAAATAAAGCTAAACAAAGTCCAAGTATCTAAACTTGTAAAAGGAGGTCCTGAATAATTAACATCTGGTTGAAATGGAATTAAAATCGAACCTTGATAAAGATAAGGTGCAGTAGCTCCTTCTATAAATTTAACTCCAAGATTATTTGAACCATCACTCGAATAAATTCCTAAACAAGCGTAAAAATTAATTACGTATGTTTCACCCACTACTAAAGGTTGAGATAATTTACCTCTTAAATATTCACGATAAAAATTATTTGGAACATAGTGATTAGCTATGCCTGCGTAAGCATTTCCTGTACGAGGAACTTGATTAGACCAACCACCAAATGTATTCAAAAAACAATTTACTGGAAAATTTGAATGAAATATATCAGGAGTAGCACCAGTTGCTGACCTCCAGTTTTGAGCAAATAAATTTGGTAACGGTGTAGAAAATGGATTGCATGTAAAATCAGTTCCAACATCTTCAAAACTAGGATTTAACACTAAGTTTTGTTGAGCATTTAAATAATTTAAAAAAAACAAAATTATTACAACTATATTTTTTCTCATAAATTAATAAGTTAGATGAATATATCCTTTAAACTCTTCTCCTATTTTTGTTTTAATTATGTAAAAATAAGTACCAGTTGAAAGTTGTTTTCCTGAATTAGATTTTCCTTTCCATTCATTTACGTAATTTGATTTTTCATAAACATTACTTCCGTATCTGTTGAATATTTTTAAATCAACTCCTCCAAAAGACACCAAATCAAAATATTCGTTTAAACCATCTCCGTTTGGAGAAATTCCCTTTTGTATTTTACAAATGAATTCTCCAAGTACTTTAATTTCTTTCGTATGTAAGCAATCGTTAGAATCTGTAATAATTATTTCAATTACATTTACTGTTTGCAATAAATTCAGATAATTAGATAAATTAATTTTACTTCCCGTATCAGAAATAGCAGAATTATTGATTAACCATTGGATATTAGTAATTTCTGATTCAGAAAAATTGTAGGCAAGAAACTCTACATAAAACTCATCATCTTTGCAATAATGCATTAATTCAAAGTTCTTTTCGGAATAGACAACCACTTCTAAAGTTACTTGTTGCGTACAATCACCTGAATCTCTAGTAAACGTATAAGTTTGTGAATTATATGGATCAAATTCAGGACTCCATACTCCTGAAATACCATTTGTAGAAATGTTTGGTAATTCAAAATTCAGATTGGCTTTACAAAATGGTTCTATAGCATCAAAAGTTGGTGTTTTATCAACAATAACTTCCATAGTTACATTTTCTGCACAAAATTCTGCATGTGGTGTAAAAGTATATGTAGTTGTTTTATTTGGATTAAAAACTAGATTCCAAGTTCCTGTAATTCCGTTGTTTGAAATAGTAGGTAAAGCTAATAAATTAGGTAATTCGTCACAAAACGGACCAACAACATCGAATTCAGGTATTTGCTTTGGTTTTACTGAAATGGTAATTTCATATGGTTCTAAAGAACTAATATTTGGTGTAAAAATATAAGTAGTAGTCTCTTGGTTATTTGGTGCTGGTGACCAATTTCCACTAATTCCATCAATAGATGTTTCTGGAAGAATTAACTCGTCTCCTTGACAAATTTCATTAACAATATCAAATTCAATAATTAAAGGATATACCGAAACATCATCTATTAAAGCATAAAAGTTATAAAAGTTAAGACTGTTGTTAGGGTTTAAAATTTGAACAGCGGTATCCTCTGAAGAAAGAAAATTTCCTATTATGAATTGACTTAAATTTGCTTCAGTAGGAACAAATTCAAAAGATAATAATACCCAATTATCCTGATCAACAATTGGAGGACCAGAATAATTTACTTGAGGTATTAAGGGAATTATGCCAAAATGAGAAACCGAAGAATAGTTTTCATCAATAAAAGCAATCCCAATGTTATTCATACCAACATCACTATGGTCACCAACACTAACATAAAATTCAACACGATACAAAACACCAACTTGTAAATCTTCACTTAATTTTCCTCTAACGTATTCTCTATATTCATAATCGTCGGTGTTAGGAAAAATCTGTGTTAAAATTGCTAGTAAATTATTTCCTGTTCTAGGTGTTTGATTTGCATAATTTGGAAACAATGCATGAGACATACAATTAAGTGGTAGAAGCATTGTATATGCATCGGGCGTTCCTAAACTAGGAACACTCCAATTGAGAAGAGGACCGAAATTAGATATTCCAAAACTATCACATCTAAAAGGAGTAGAAGTCTCTTCAAAACTTGGATTTAAAACTAAATTTTGTTGAGCATTTGAATTAATATCTAGTAAAAAAAATAAAAAAAATAAAAATTTCTTCATTATTTATGAATATTTAATTCATAAATATAACATTTAATCAAATTAAAAAACAAATACTTAATCTTATTTCACTAAAAAAACATATTTTTTATTATATTTTTAGAAAAATATACACTTTTCTAATAAAGAAGCTGAATCCATCCATTTAGAATTTCTCCTCGCTTATTTTCAACTTGATAATAATAATCTCCATTTGGTAATTTAGAATTATCCTCAAGCTGACCTTTCCATTCATTAAAATAATTATCAATTGAATAAACTACGTTTCCAAATCTATTATAGATAATTAACTGAACACCTCCAAAAGATTCTAAATCTAAATAATCGTTTATTCCATCCAAATTTGGTGAAACTTCTTTTTGGATTGTACATAAATTAGCTTTTTTAAATAGGACGCTTTTTGTGTACTCACAATTATTCGAATCGATTATTGTTAACTCAATTAAATTTGAATCTTTTAAATTGTCACTAAAGTTAGATATTTCTAAAGATGTACTATTTGAAGAGACTAACTTTCCGTTTAATTTCCATTGATAATTTTTTATATTAGATTTTTTATCTTTAATAAACTTCGCATCAACGTTAAATTTATAATTTTCACAAAAATGAACTAATTCGAATTCAGTTTTGGGAAATATTTTAATCTCTTTCGTGAAAAGTAAACCGTCTGTTGATGTAAAAATGTAAGTTTTTGTAGCTGTTGGATTAAACTCTGAATTCCAAGTTCCTGAAACTCCATTTTTAGAAATATTAAGTAAATCTACATTAGTGCCTTCGCAAACTTCAGATGGCAAATCAAAAACTATATCCATTTTAGTTACAGACACATCATCTAATAACATATAAGCTTCAACGGGTAATTTATCAGATACAATTTTAAAATCTGTTTCGTTCGTATAAAAGAAATTTCCAATTATAAATGCATTCAAATTTGGTTCTGTTGCAACAAATTCGAAAGTTAATAAGGTCCATTTATCTGCTTGAGTAATTGGTTTTCCAGAATAATTAACATGAGGTTTGATTGGTAACGGATCAACATGCGGAAAAATTGGAGTTTTATTATTTATAAATGCTAATCCTATGTTATTTGTTGCAGCACTTGCAAAAGCAGATAAACAAACATAAAACCGAATTTTATAAGTAGATCCAACTTCTAAAGGTTCTGAAAGATTCCCTCTTACATATTCTCTGTATTCTTTTTCATCATTGTAAACACTGGTAAAGCCAACATAATTAGCTCCAGTTCGAGGTTTTTGATCTGCAAAGGCATCATTTAATGGGTGCATTACACATTTATTTGAAAGCTTCATACTGAAAGCATCAATTGATCCTTCACTTGCAGACGACCAATTTGTAAGTGGAAATTTTCCTACATCATACAGGTAACATTTAAGTGGTCCACTAACTTCTTCAAAACTTGGATTTAGAACTAAGTTATTTTGTGAAATTGATTGTATACTCGAAAAACAGAAGATGACAAATATTATATTTTTTAGCATTTTAATCATATATGAAATTATGATAAATTATCTTTACGTAAAATTTTACCCGTTGGTGTTTCTTTAAATTTGGTAACAAACTGAATTTCTTTTGGTTTTTCATATGTTGATAAAAATTCGAAAATTTTAGAATCAATTTCAAAAGGTTCACTTTCAATTACCAAAACTAATTTATTTCCTAACACCATATCTTCTTTACCAATAACAAAAAAACGATTCTTAAAATAAGGATTTAGTTTTTCTTCTATCTGTTCAGGAAAAAGTTTTATTCCACCCGAATTAATTACGTTGTCTGCCCTACCCAACCATTTAAATTGATTGTTTGCTTTTAATTCAATTAAATCATTTGTAACCAATTTATCAGGATTTACACTTGGTGCATCGATAACTAAACAACCTCGAATATCTACAGAAATTGTTGCGTGTGGCAAAGCTGTAAAAAAGTCTTCATTTATTTTTTTAGCCGCAATATGTGTAATTGTTTCTGTCATTCCATAAGTTTCGTAAACTTCACACATAGAATCACCAATTTGATTTTTTACATTTTGATCTAATTTGGCACCACCCACAATTAATTTCTTAATTAAATGTAATTTATCAATGGAATTAGCAACTTGTAACGGAACCATAGCTACAAACTGATATTCTTTACAACTGTTTGCTAACGGAGTTGAACTTGGTGCAACTACATCTAAATGTAAGCCTAAAACCAAAGCTCTGATAAACATTAATTTACCGGCAATATATTTTGTTGGCAAACACAACAAAGCCGTATTTGAAGATTTTAAATTAAAATGAGTTCCGGTTGCTTTGGCTGAATTTAAAATAGCTTGTTTTTTTAATTCTATTTGTTTGGGAGCTCCTGTTGTTCCTGAAGTTGTTAGTAGAATATAATCGTTATCATCAAACCATTGCAGAATTAAATTTCCGAAATCTTGGTTATACTCTTCTTCACTATTCAGAAGTTCATTCGCTAAAATTTGCAAACCATCTTTATCATAAAAATTTCCGTTTAATCGAAAATCAGGATGAATGTTATTATAATTCATAATTAAATATTACCTGTTAATTTGTTTTTCCAATCGTTCCATTTATATTTCTTGGCAAAAAGAAAAATAAGAATTGGAAAGATTACAAAAACTTGAACATAAATTTCAGAAAAACTCATTGACTCTGAAACTTGCTCAAAAATTGCATTTGTTTGTAGAGCCGAATTTTTTGATGTAATAAAAAGAGCGCCAACTAAATTATTTGCAGCATGAAATCCTAACGCTAACTCTAAACCATCATCCATTAAAGTAATAATTCCTAAAAAGAAACCGGTACCTATGTAAAAAACCATCATTTGCATTCCAAAAGCTTCTACTTCAGGGTTTGCAATATGCATCAGACCGAAAGTTACAGATGTAAAAATTAATGGAAACCATTTGTTTTTAGTTATCAATCCTAATCCTTGCATTAAATAGCCTCGGAAAAAATATTCTTCAAAACTGGTTTGTAACGGAATTAGTACAACAGCTAAAAAAAACAAAACAATAAAGGCAGAAGGATTAAATTCTATTTTGAAATCTTCGGGATAAATAAAATTTTGAATTAAAATAACGGCAACCATTAAAGCTGCCCATAAAAAAAACGAAAAGAAAATTCGATTAAAATCTACTTTAGTACGAGAAGTAGTCAACGATTTTATACTTTGCTTATGAAAAATTTTCACCCAAAGTAACAATAAAACACATAAAAAAGATAGTGGTAAAATTAAAATAGCAAAAGTTACATTTTTACCAAATTGATTAATCATTGATAAAATTACATCGTTGGTATTCACATTACTAACAAGGGTTGAAACATAATTAAACCCCATAAAAGAAAAAAACATCAACGGAAAAGGCAAATATTTTATTAACGATTCGTTCTTATTTTTTAATTGTTCTATAAACATATCTATTTATTTTTTTTCTACTCGAAGTTACAGTAATTTTGATTAAAAATAAAACTATGATAAAAATCTATCACAATCCACGATGCAGTAAATCAAGAGAAGGTTTATGTTTTTTAGAAGATCAAAAAATTCCACACCAAATAATTAAATATTTAGATGAAGAATTAACTGTTGAAGAATTAACAAATATTATCAAGATTTTAAATATTTCACCTATTGAATTAGTGAGAACTAAAGAAGAAATTTGGAAAACAAATTACAAAAACGAAACACTTACAGATGAAGAAATCATCAAAATAATGGTTGAAAATCCAAAATTAATTGAACGTCCAATTGTAATTAATGGAAATCAAGGAGTTATCGCAAGACCATTTTCAAAAATAAACGAAATAATTTAAACAAAAGTTAAAGCTCTTTAACATAATATTATCACTAAAAGTTAATTCTTTTAGTATTTTTGCCTTAACTATAAAATATTTTCTTAATGAAATCTTCTCGATTTTTAATCGCTTTTGCCACGCTTACATTTACTTCTATAAGCTGGGCGCAAACGCCAGATAACGAAATTTTTATCAAAGGTTCTGTTGTAGAAGCTTCTACAAATCAACCTTTAGAATATGCTAATATTACTTTAATTAGCAACACAAATCCAGATTTCATTACTGGAGATATTACAGATCCTTCTGGAAACTTTAATATTGCTACAACTTCCGGAAACTACACTATTCGAGTTGAATATTTAGGATATCAAACTATTGAAATTCCAAACAAAGAATTAACAACTTCTACAGATTTAGGAGTTTTTAAAATTCAAAGTGATTCAGAAATTTTAGAAGGTGTTGTAATTAATGCAAAAAGAGCAGAAGTTGAAATTAAACTTGATAAAAGAGTTTATAATATTTCTGACAATGCTGTAGTACGTGGTGGAACAGCGAGTGATGTTTTAGATAATATTCCATCAATTGAAGTAGATGGTGATGGTAATGTAAGTTTAAGAGGAAATGAATCTGTTCGTGTTCTAATTGACGGAAAACCTTCTGGATTAGCCTCAAATATTGGAGATGCGCTTAAAATGTTATCTTCTGAATCTATTGATCGTGTTGAAGTTATTACAAATCCTTCTGCACGTTATGAAGCTGAAGGTGGCGCAGGTATCATTAACATTATTTTAAAGAAAGGTAGTAATAACGGAACTAACGGAAGTGTTAGTGCTAATATAGGTGATCCGTTAAGCTACGGATTAAATGCCAACGTTAACCACAGAGCTGGAAACGTAAACATTTTTGCTAATTTAGGATATAGCAAAAATAAAACTTTCGGAAATTCATCTAATAACTCTGAATATTTTAACGAAGATGGAACAACTTCAAAATTCGTTAATGAAAATTCTAAAACAAAACGTGAGAGACAAGGTTTTAACGGAAATGTAGGATTTGACTGGAACATTACAGACAAATTAACTTGGAGTAATACGGTTACTTATCGAAAAAATAAAGGCGACAATCCTCGAACTTTAAATTATACAACTTTAGATGAGGAACAAAATCTTATTTATAGAAACACGCGTTTAACAGAAGAAGACGATCGTAAAGAAACAAAAGAGTATACTACAGATTTTACTTATAAATTTAACGAACAGGGTCATCAATTATTTGTTTCTGGAAGTATAAACAACAATACAGATATCGAAGATTCTGATATTTCTACAATCGATCAAACTTTACATACTTTATCAAAAGATGTTACTCGTGCTACTGAAGACGAAAAAAGAATGGTTGCTCGCTTAGATTACGTTTTACCTTTAGGAGAAGGTAGTCAGTTTGAAGCTGGTTATTTAGGAAACTTTAATGACTTTAATACAACGTTTAATATTAATAATTTAAACGATCAAGGTGAGTTAATTCCGAACAATTTATTTAAAAGTAATTTAGAATATAAAGAACGTGTTAATGCATTTTATGCACAATACGGAAACAAAGTAAATCAATTTAGTTATATGGTTGGTTTACGTTGGGAAGATACTCAAATTGATGTAAATCAATTAGAAACACAAGATTTTAATAAGAAAAAATACAATAACTTTTTCCCAAGTGTTTTCTTAAGTTATGAATTTGTTGAAGGTGAAAACATAACAGCTAGTTATAGCCGCAGAGTAAGAAGACCAAGAGGAAGAATGTTAAACCCAATATCAAACTATTCAAGTTCAATTAACTTCTTCATGGGTAACCCTGATTTAGATCCATCATTTACAGATGCTTTTGATTTTGGCTATATGAAACGTTTTAGTCATCAATTTACTTTAAATGCATCAGCTTACTTTAACAAAACTACAGATGCAACTCAATTTGTAAGAAGAGTTGATGGTGTTAACGAAGAAGGAATTCCAATTACTATCAGCGGACCTATTAACTTAGCTACCGAATACAGATATGGTTTAGAATTAAACTTAAATTACGTTCCTTTTTCATGGTGGAGATTAAACGGTAATATTAACTTATTCCAAGTAGCTACACGTGGTGATTATGAATATATTGACTATTTAGGTCAAGTAGTAAATCAGAATTTTGACAATGATAACTTCACTTGGTCAGGTCGATTAAGCTCAAGAATAACTTTACCTTTAAAAATAGATTGGCAAACTAACGTTATGTACACTGGTCCGCAAACAACAGCTCAGGGAAAACGTTTGGGTAGCGTTGGTGTGAATTTAGCTTTAAGTAAAGACGTACTAAAAGACAAAGCAACTATTTCATTAAACGTTCAAGATTTATTCAATTCGAGAAAACACAGAATGGATACTTTCTTAGCTCAAGCAACATCTTATTCTGAAATGCAATGGAGAGAACGAACAATTAATTTATCTTTTACTTACAGATTCAATCAAACAAAAAGTGATCGAATGAAAAATCAAAGAAAACAAATGTCATCTGAAGACATGGAAGAAATGATGTAATAAAATAAGAAAACCTCAAGTAATCACTTGAGGTTTTTTTTATCCATTAAATAAATCGTTACGTTTTATCTGAATTAGTCAATACTTAATCTGACATTTACAATAAAATTGAATAACTTTAAAACAAGATTAAGTATTATGACT
>NZ_CANRNX010000064.1 GCF_947632075.1 uncultured Flavobacterium sp. | reverse complement strand
ACTCAAGCGGCCAACGAGGACGGACTGTAAATCCGTTGGGAAACCTTCGCAGGTTCGAATCCTGCTCTCCCCACTAAAGACCAAGAATTTCTTGGTCTTTTTTTATTCAATTACTTTTCATTCGTTTTTTATCTGTATTTTTAAATCATTAATAAATACGTATGAAAAAATTCAACCTTATAAAATATCTAAAAATAATAGGTATTTCCGCTGCTTCTGCACTCACTTATCAAAAGAACATCATTTCATTAATTTCAGATGATAGTAATGTTCTATATGAATATAACATTTCAGATGATAAACTTTCTAAAATTACTTTATCTGAAGGTGAAGTTGAACAAATTTCTAAAAAAGAAAAATTAGACTTTGAAACTTTAGTAGATTTTGATAACGCAACCTATATTTTTGGTTCTGGTTCAAAAAACAACAGAGAAAAAGGAATTTATATCAATAAAGAAAAAAACACAGTAGAAAGCTTAAATTTACATTATCTGTTTGATTCTATGAAAAGCTTTGCAGAATTAAATAATGTCGATTTTAATATCGAAGGTGCAGCTTATGCAAATAATGAATGGTACTTTTTAAACAGAGGAAATGGTCCATCAAATAAAAATCTCATTTTCACAGTTCAAGGCAAAAATCTAACTGATGACTTCAATTTGTTTTTTAACGAATTTGAACTTCCAAAAATAAATAATGTGCCAACAGGATTTTCTGACGGATTAGTAATTAAAAATAAGCTTTATTTTTTAGCCACAGCAGAAAACTCAAACTCAACATATGCGGATGGTAAAATCGAAGGTACATTATTCGGTTGTATTAATCTAAAAAAAATGAAATTGGAATATACTCAGCAGATTTCAAGTTCAAATAAATTTGAAGGAATTACTTTATACAAATTAAAAGGTAAAAAAGCAGTTTTCTTACTTTGTGAAGACGCAGATAATAATAGTTTAGAAAGCGAAATTTATAAATTAGAAATTAAATTGTAAAGCAAGTAAACATTTTAAACAGAAAACTAAGTAAAATATGATGTTTTTATATATTTGTTTAACCTAAATCTAAAAATCATGAATAGCATTATTTATAAAAGCATTGGCTCATTTAATATAGTTAATGAATACGGCTTAAAATTATTATTCCGTTTTATCGTTATCGATAATATGAATAAAATTGGTCAATGTCATATTACATTAAAATTTAACGACGGACGTTATAGAACACGTTTTATTTCAGTTAATGAAATGATTGGAATTCACAACGCTATTAAAAAATTAAACGATGCTTTAAAAATTGGAACTGCAGAAGAATTAAAAAGTGAATGTTTTGTAATTTATGAATCAAGTGGATTTAATTACAGCATTTTAGCCGATAACACAAACGGTTTGGTTTTTAAAATGAAAGTTAAAGCAGAAAATTATTATCACGAATTTGACATTACTAATCATTTAGATACTTTCAATCTTTTTAATCAAACAGACGCAACACTTTTTAAAAATCAATTAAATAAATAATAATGACCATTTACCCACTTTTAGAAGGAACATATAATGTATCGAATCAAAAAGAATTTACTTATTTGTTAGATTCTAATACACTTCCTTTAGAAGGAGTAAATATGAATGTTTGTCCGTTTTTGATTCAAACGGAAGAAGATTTAATATTAATTGATTGTGGATTTGGTGCAATTAAAAATGATAAAACACATTTAATTTCTAAACTTAATTCATACGGATTTTCAGAAAACGAAATCAGTATAATTCTTGTATCTCATTTACATAAAGATCACATTAACGGTCTGGGTAAAATTGAAAATGATATTTTCGATTGCTATTTTCCGAATGCTAAAATTTATATTCAGAAAGATGAAATGGATTATGCATTGAAGCAAGAAACTTTTAGCTATGACAATTCGTTTTTAAATGCAATTAAAGACTATAGAAATATTATTTATTTAGAAGAAAATTTCGGTAAAATCAACGAAAATATTTCTTTTGAAATTGTTGGAGGACACGTTCCTTTTCAGCAAGTATTTTGGATTGAAGAAGATTGTGAAATTGCATTTTTTGGTGCAGACAATCTTCCTCAATTAAATTATTTTAAATACCAAGCCGCTTTTAAAAACGATGTAGATGGCGTAAAATCTATGAATGACAGAATTAAATGGCATGAGGAGGCAACAGAAAATAATTGGACTATTTTATTTTATCACGGAAAAAGAAATCTGATGAAAAAGTTTTAAAAATCAGTTTCTGCTTCAAAAACCATTCGTTCGTTAGTCACTGGGTGATTCAATTCTAAATATGCCGCATGCAAATGAAGTCGCTTATCTGTTTTCCCATATAAATCATCTCCAACAATTGGAGTGTTTAATCCTAAATGATGCGATGCATGAACACGTAGTTGATGTGTTCTTCCGGTAATCGGATAAAAGTATACTTTAGTTCTGTTATCTTTTACTTCAATAACTTCATATTTAGTTTTTGCTGTTTTTCCGTATTTATAACAAACTAACTGTCGAGGTCTATCATCTAAATCAACCCGAATTGGTAAATTAATTTCACCTTCATTAGCTTCTAAAACACCATCTAAAAGTGCAATATATTTTTTAATAACAGTACGTTTTATAAATTGAGCTTGCAATATTTTATGTGCTTTTTTAGATTTTGCTAAAACTAATAAACCAGAAGTTGGCATATCTAAACGATGTACAATTAACGGACCTGTAGCATCGATGTATTTCATTTTTATACGTTCATAAACAGAGTCTTTAACATGAATTCCTGGAACCGATAAAAAATCAGCAGGTTTATTAATTACCACCATAAATTCATCATCGTAAACCACTTCTAAATCTTTATCTAAAACGTTATTCACTAAAAACGGATTTTCATCTACTTCCATTCCTTTAAGCATGTGACCTAAGATAGGTTTACACTTTCCCCAACAAGCTGGATAATAATTTAAATGCTTTTTGATTTCAGATTTAGGAGAAGCACCCCACCAAAATTCTGCCATTGCAAGTGGTTTCAAATCGTTTAAAAAAGCATAATGAAGTAATTTTGGAGCACAACATTCCCCTGCTGCAGCTGGAGGTTGTTCGTCATTTTCAGAAAAAATATCCAATAAATTTTTTTGATCACCTAAAATATTCAAAAAAGAATAACTCTCAAATAACCTATTTTGTAAGGCATTTGATTTATTTTTACGCAATTCTTTAAGTTCATTAATTTTAATTTCGTGTTTAGAAATCTCTTCTTTATAAATCCTAATTTGTTTTTCAATTGCATTCACAAAAACATTAAATTCATGTTTATCGCGTAAACTTTGTTTAACTAAATCAGCCTCAAAAATTTGATATTCATCGTCAGTCAAAATCTGTTTATTTTCTTTTCTAAGCTGTTTACGTTCATTTTTTAAACGTTTAACCTCCCCTTTTTGAAATAAAATATCTTGAGTTGATTGCTCTTCAAATAAAGCTAAATCAGAAATTAGTTTAATATAGTTTGGATTATTTGTTAGAATCTTAACTTCTTTATTAATGTCATTTAACTTATATTGTTCTTCTAAAAAATATCCATTAGGATCAAGCATATCAAAAACCGGAGGTACAAAATAATCGTGTAAATTACTGTTGGCAATTTTTCCTGAAAAAGCAGCTAAATAACCAACTTCATTTTTTTTATTCTCTACAACTAAAACACCGAACATTTTTCCTACAGCGTTTTCTTCGTTATCTATTCCAAAATTATGTTCAAAATCAGTTTGATGTAATAGATATTCTTGAAGCTCATTTGAAGCTAAAATACTTAGCTCGTGAGGTTCGTAAAAAAAAGGAAATGTAAACTTAATAGGTTTAGATATTTTAGAAATATCTGTAGAAAAATGTCTAAATTTATTCATTATAAAAAAACTGATGAATCTTCGAATTTTGAATGACAAAAATACAACGAGAAATTGAATAAAATATTTTTTATTTTAATTCTAACAAAACCTTTTTTTTGTCCGAATAATACAAATTATAGAGTTTTAATATCTATTCAATAAAGTAATTTTAAAGTATATTTGCACTTTAATATAAAGTAATATTTATGTCTTATATAACAAACGTAATCACTGGTCGTTGTCCTAATTGCAAAAAAACAAAAGTTTTTAAAACAAACGGAAACCCTTTTTTATTCAAAATGCCAGTTATGAATGAAAAATGTGGTGAATGTGGTTATCATTTTCATAGAGAAACTGGTTTTTATTTTGGAGCGATGTATATGAGTTATGCATTAACTGTTGCAGAAATGGTAGCAGTTTTTGTAATTGGTTTGATACTGAACCTAAGCTTCTTACAAACTTTTATTGGAGTAGTTTTAGTTATATTAATTTTGTCAATGTTTAACTATAAATTATCTCGTTTAATGTGGCTAAATCTTTTTTACAAAAAAGATGAAGAATAATTTGGAGATGTCAGTAAATACGTAGTATATTTGCATCAACAAAATCAGAGACGGGTGTAGTTCAAGGGTAGAATAGCGGTCTCCAAAACCGTTGATGGGGGTTCGAATCCCTCCACCCGTGCCACCTAAAAAAGCTTCTAAATATAGAAGCTTTTTTTTATTTTAAATTATATCGTTTTAAAAATTGTGAGGGTGAAACTCCTACTCTTTTTTTGAATATTTTTGAAAAATATGCATAATCATCGTAACCTAAATGATTTGCTATTTCATAAAAACTTTTATCTGTATAAATCAACATACGTTTTGCTTCTAAAGTTACACGCTCTAATATAATATCTGTGGTTGTTTTAGTTGTGATAGATTTAACTACTCTATTCAAATGCTTTTGAGTAATGTTCAATTTAATAGCATATTCTGAAGCTAATTTCACTTTCATATAATTCAACTCTAAAATATTTTCGAATTGGTTGAAAATGAATTGATAATGTCTTAATTGGTTAAATTGTACAAAACTTACTTCTTCAATAAATCTATTAATTTTAATGTAAGATTGAGTTAAGTAACTCAGAATTAACTGATTTCTTTTCCAATAATCTGAATTAAATTCTAAATAAATTTCTTTAAGTAAAAATTTTAAATTGTTAGAAGTATTTTCGTCGAGATAAAAACATTTTGCTGTATGGTTAGATTGGAAAAACGGATAATCTTTAATTGAATTTGAAATATATCCTAAATCATAAAATTCTTTAGAATGAAAAAACAAATAACCATCGATATCGTCAGAAAGTGTCCAACTATGAGTTTGTCCGGGATATAAGAAAAATACAGCACCTGGCTTTACTTCATAAACTTGAAAATCAATTTCATGAAAACCTGTTCCGTTTGTAAATAAAAAAACGGCATAAAAATCATGTTTATGAGGTTTTTCAATACGTGAATGATTATTTATTAAATGATTAGGAATTGTATTTGCATAAAATTCATCGTCATCAATATTTTGATTGAGCTCTTTTATTCGTAAAAATTTAATATTATTCATTGTACTACGTTTTGCACTTTTAAAATTTGAAGCAGGCTCATTTTTTTGTATTTTTAACTATAAATCTTTTTACATTGAAAAAAGCAGTCAAATTTTTTTTAATCGGAATAATTGTAATTGGTATATTATTATCATTTCTCAATTTTGGGATGAATTATTTTATAAACAATGAACTTCCGAAAATAATAAATGAAAAAAATGATACCGATTACACTTTTGAATATAAAAGTGTTGACTTTTCTTTATTTAATAATACATTATTTTTAAACGATGTAAAATTAACTCCAAAAGCAATTAAAAACAACACAAAACAATTTCATTATCAAGCATCAATACATTCAATAGGAATTACCGGTATTGATTTTCTTAAATTAGTAACAGATAAAAATTTAGAAGCTCATTCTATTGAAATTAAACTACCTGAAATATCTATTTTTAAAAATAAAATTACAGATGTACCAAATGAACAAAAATCAAAACTTCCTGAATCTATTGAAATTGAGAAAATAATACTCGAAAAAGCAAATATAAAAGTTATTGAAGTTGAAAAAGATTCTCTTATTAGTAGCGTTTCTAACTTAAATATTAAAGTCGATGTTTTAAAAATGGGAGACTATATTAAAAGCAAAGACTTACCATTTACTTACAAAAACTACGATATTAAATTTGATTCGTTATTTTTTAAATTAAATGATTATGAATATGTCAAATCACACGATGTTCATATCAATAAATCAAACTTTGAAGTAAAAAATTTTAGAATACTTCCAACAGAACTTACAATTACTGAACAAGAACATAATTCTAAATTAGAAATAATTGTACCCGAAATTAAATTAAAAGATACCGATTGGGGAATTAAAAATGGTGATTTCTATTTACATATTTCTAAAATAGATATAGATTCAGTAAAATTTGAAATACTAACTAAACACAAAAAAAATAGTAAAGCTCAAATAGAAAAGACTGTAAATAAAGAAAAAATTATTCCTTTTCAAATAAATATAAATGATCTTGAAATTAAAAATTCAACATTTAAAGTATTAAATACATTTGATTTCCAAGATGTAAATATTCAGATGAAAGACATTTCAAGTTCTAAAGATAATCGTTTACAAATAAAAGAAATCACATTAAACAACCCAATCATCAATCATAACTTAACTAACAATATTAAGCAAAAAAATAAAAATTTAAAACCTTTTATGTATACCTTTTCTATTGATAAATTCAATATCAATAATGCAAATTATACTAAAAAGAATAAACAAGGTAAAAATGAATTAACTGTAAATAAATTCAACCTTAGCTTAAGTGATGTTAAAATGAATTCTTCGACCATAAATAAAAAAATACCAATAATTTATAATAATTTGGAATTTAAAACTGGCGAAATTTACTATAATACTGGCAAATACTACGATTTAAGAATAAAAGAAATAAATATAATTGATAAAGTAGCAACAATATCAAAACTAAATCTTACACCTAAATTGAGTAAAAAAGAATTTGACGCTCAATTAAAATACGGAACTGATTTATATACTTTATCGGCTGAAAAAATAATCTTACAAGACTTTAATTTTGGTTTTAATGATAATGATATGTTTTTTTTAAAATTAGATCAAATGGATTTGAATGAAATAAAAGCTAACATTTACAGAAACGCTTCAATTCCCAATGCACCAATTCTAAAGAAATTATATAGTCAAAAATTACGTGAAATAAATTTTGGCTTAGAAATCCCCCAAATTAATATAAAAAACTCCACATTAGTTTATCAAGAAGTTTCCAAAAAAAATTTAGAAACAGGTACCTTAACCTTTAATAATTTCAATGCAAATATTAAGAATATCTGTAGTGGTTATAATAGAAAATCAACACCAATAACTCAAATTGATGTTAATACTATTTTCATGAAACAAGCGATAGTTAATGTAAATTGGAGTTTTAATATTTTAAATTCAAATGATACATTTAATATAAAAGGTACGGTAAAAAAACTACCTGTAGAAGCTATGAATCCTTTTTTAAAGCCCTATTTAAACATTAGTGGAACGGGTATTATTGATGAAATTGATTTTAATTTTAATGGTAATAATAACAATGCTAGTGGGACTTTCGCAATGAATTATGAACATTTGAATATTAGTATATTTAAAGGTATTGGTGAACACGAAAAAAAGAGAGTTTTCCTTTCTGATATAGCTAATTTAGTTATGAAAAAGAACACACACGGAAAAAATATAGAACACGAAACTAAAACAGTTGAAAGAGAAAAAGAAAAAGGCTTTTTTAGTTTCTTTTGGTTAAATTTAAAACAAGGTTTAAAACAAACATTACTTTTATAATTATAAATGAGAACAATATTAATTACAGGTGCAACATCAGGTATTGGAGAAGCAACAGCTAAACTCTTAATCAATAATAATCGTTTAATTATTTGCGGAAGAAGATCAGATCGCTTAGAAAAATTAAAAAATGAATTGCTACAAATTAATGAAGTTACAAGTTTAACTTTTGATGTAGCAAATAAAAATCAAGTTTTTGAAGCAATTAATTCATTGCCTGAAAACTTTAAAACAATTGATGTATTAATTAACAACGCCGGAAATGCACACGGTTTAGCTACTTTTCAAGATGCAGATTTAGATGATTTAGATGCAATGATCGATATTAATGTAAAAGGTTTAATTTACGTCACAAAAGCAGTGCTTCCTTATTTAAAAAAAGGTAGTAATCAACATATAATTAATTTATCATCAATTGCAGGCAAACAAGTTTATACAAACGGAACAACTTATTGTGCATCTAAATTTGCTGTAGAAGCCTTAACTAGAGGAATGCGATTAGATTTTTTACCTTTAGGTATAAAAGTTACTTCAATTGCTCCTGGAGCAGTTGAAACAGAATTTTCAATTGTACGCTTTAAAGGAGATACACAAAGAGCAAATTCAGTTTATCAAGGTTATGAACCTTTAGAAGCTATAAATATTGCAAAAACAATAGAGTTTGTTATTAATCAACCAGAGCATGTTCAATTGGCTGACATAACAATTCTTCCTAAAAAACAAGCCGACGGGGTAACTTTTTTCAAACAACAAAAACTATAAACAACTACATCCGTAAAAAAAACACAACAACAACAACATTTACACAAATAGAATAATAAAAAAAGTACATTTTTCTTTTATAAAAACAAAATTATTTGCTTAAAAAATATTTATGTTAATATTTATGATAAAAAAAATTATATCAAAAAAATCATTAAATTAGTAATACAAAAAAATTGAAAGAAAATTTATTTATTTAACAAAAAATGTACTATGAAAAAGAATCAAATTAAGGAACTTTTATTAAGTACCTCGTTATCAGGCAAAAATTCAGATTTAGAATTCGTTATTTTTGAATCGATTTACGATTTATGTTTAGAAAAAAATCATAAAATTGAAAATTACTTCGAAATCACAGAAGATTGTTCATTATGTGAACAACAAAAATTTGTACACTTAGTAGCAATGAATGATGATGAAATTCTTGATTTAGTCTTTGAATTTCACAAAACATTCTCTGAAACAGAATTTTGTAAAGAAGATTTAGTTTCGAAATTAGAATTTCAATTATTAGAAAATACTTTTGAAATTTCATTGTAATAAAAAAGCGAGCTTTAAACAGCTCGCTTTTTTATTCAATTAAATCTTTAGCTTCTTGATAAATAATTTTTTTTCTATCTTGATTAAATTTAAAATGATCTAACAGAACCGGATTAGAAACAATATCTCTAATTAAAATACAATTTTTTTCTAACAAAATTTTCCGTTCTTCATGTATTAAACTAGTTAAACAGGTTACAGGATAAAATTTATAATCGTCTACTAATTGTTTAATATTCAAACGTTCAGGATAATCCCAAGATATCATTTGAATATCATATTTCTCAGCAAAAGCAATACAGTCAGAAGTTAAAAAAGCATTGGTAACCATATAAGCCCCTGTAGGTTGAAGTATTTTTCCAAAATAATCAAAGTTTAAATTTTTTAAATCATTAAAACGAGATAAAAAATACATGGGCGTAGTTACACTTATTTTTGCATCAACATCATTTCTAAACTTACATTCACACAAAATTAAACGATCTTCTTTAGCGGCAACAACATCAATTTCGTGCTTTACAGCTTCGCCTTGCAAACTTTCTCCAGAAACCGCGTGAAATCCTTGAGCTTGAAACAATTTAGCGACCCATTTTTCAAAATAATATCCTTCTGGACCTAAATCACGTAAAGCACGTTTTAAACTATACCTGGCCGCATAAGAATGCTTCATTTCTTTTAATAACGAAAAAGCTTTCTCGTACATTTCGCCTGTTGAAATCCCGTCATAAAACATATCATTAATTGCCAGCAGGATAGAATCTATCTGTTCTGTATCAGCTCCTGAACGAAGTAAAGAACCTTTTAAACTAGTTTCATCAAATAAAACCAGTTCACCTGATAATTTTTTAACATACATCTTTTCTAATTTTTCTTATTAGCCAAACGATCGGCAACATATTCAACTGTAGTTTTCCCATGTGGTTTTGGTTTTCCATTTTCATCTAAATTTACCATTGTAATTTTATCAACAGTAATAATAGTTTCATGAGTCATTTTATTACGTACTTCACATTTTAAAACCAACGATGTAGTTCCGAAATTTATTACTTCTAAACCAATCTCAATAATATCTCCTTGAACAGCAGAACTCATAAAATTTATTTCAGACATGAATTTAGTTACAACATGAGAGTTTTCAAGTTGAACTATACTATACAAAGCTGCTTCTTCATCAATCCAAGCAAGTAACTTTCCGCCAAATAATGTTTTGTTAGGATTCAAATCTTCTGGTTTAACCCATTTACGCGTATGAAATTTCATAATTTATTTTTATCTTAAATATAAAGAATTTAAAAATAGTATTAAGAAATATCATTTTAAAAAATGAATTTTATCATTTATATTTGAACTTTATTATATTATACTACAAACCATGAAGATTGAAGAAAAATTAGCCGCAAGAAGTGGAAATAAATGCGAATTATGTGAAGCTACAGGTAATCTAAATATTTACGATGTTCCTCCTACGGCAAGTAACCTACCAAATAGAGAAATTTTTATTTGTGATACTTGTTTGAATCAAATAGAGAAAAAAGAAGAATTAGATGCAAAACATTGGAACTGTTTAACAACTTCAATGTGGAGTGAAGTTCCAGCAGTACAAGTTGTAAGTTGGAGAATGCTTAATCGTTTCAGAAATGAAAGTTGGGCTGCCGATAATCTTGAAATGATGTATTTAGACGACGAAAATTTAGAATGGGCTAAAGCTACTGGTGATCACGAAGGTGACGGTTCTATTGATTTACATAAAGATTGTAACGGAAATATTTTAGTTGGTGGTGATACAGTTACTTTAATAAAAGACTTAGATGTTAAAGGTTCTACAATTAATGCTAAAATTGGAACAGCTGTAAGAAACATTCGTTTGGTACATGATAATACAGAACAAATCGAAGGAAAGATTGATGGACAGCAAATTGTTATTTTAACCAAATTTGTTAAAAAACAATCCTAATTATAGCACTATAAAACAAAAAAAGACTTGATTTTTTCAAGTCTTTTTTAATTCTTAATTTATGAAGCACTATCTTTTTCTTGCAGCTGCAATTTTGTGTGAAACAATTGCAACTTCATTCTTAAAAAAAACAGAACAATTTACAAAACCAATTCCAACACTAATTTTCGCAATAGGAATGGTAACATCTTTTTATCTGTTATCTCACGCTATCAAAGGAGTTCCGTTGGGAATTGCTTACGCAATTTGGTCTGGTGTTGGAATTATTTTAATAGCCTCAATAGGTTATTTTGTTTACAAACAAACCTTAGATTTACCAGCAATTATTGGTTTATCATTTATTATTGTTGGTGTTGTAATTATAAATTTATTTTCAAAACAAGCAAATATTTAAATTACAATAAGTGCTTGAATTGTTAACACTTCGTTTGCATTCTTTGGAGCGTGAAATGACTTTTGATACTCAATTCCTAAGCGAGCATTTAAACCATCGATATACCAGTTAGCTCCAACTTTTAATTCTTCAGCAGGTTTTGGTAAAGCTGTAAAATTTCTATAAGAATAAGCTACATAAGGCTGAAGTCTATTTTTATACTTATTTTGACCTTCTTTTATTGCTTTAGGAATTAAATATCCAACATGACCACTAACTTGATTACCATTTCCTACAACATCTCCATAAACATAGTTGTCACCCATTTCTGAATTTTGAAATTTTGCATAAGCTGTAATAGCACCTGACTCACCAATTGGACTATCGTAAAAAGCATCGATAGCATAATGATTAAAATTACCACTTACTAAATTTCCATTAACATTCTTAACAAGTGCATCGTTATGATTAAAGAAGCCTGCACCAATGTTAAATACCTTCTTAGCTCCTAAATAAGTTCCTACTCTGTAAGGTAAAACATTAGATTCTTGATCAAAAAATTGATAATCAAAATAACCTGAATATGCGTATTTTCCTTTACCTAAGATAGCTTCTCCTAAATATTTTTCATCATTAGGTTGTAATTCTGTTAAATGATTTCCATCAAAAGTATTTACTGCAGCATCATTTATAGACAAACGATAATTTAATTTACCAAATCTACCTTTAGCAAACATTCCAACATGTGAACTATTGTGATCAGATAATCCGTACGTTGTCCAATCTGCTCGGTTATTATCGATAGTAAGCATATTTATGGTACCTTGACCATTTCCTCTAGAAATTCCACCAAAGTTATTTAATCCTCCTCCTAAATATAAGTTGTTATTAACTTTGAATTGCAATACCATTTCATGTAACAAAAGGTGAATTTCATCGTTTTTACCTCCAGGAGTTAATTGTTGATCGGTAATACCACTAGCACCTAAATGTATTAAAATTAAGAAACGTTCATTAATTTGTCAATATGCAATAAAACGAGCACGTTTAACTGAAAATCCATCATTTTGATTATTTCCCTCATAATCTTGAAAAAACGCTTGACCTGCAAGTAAGAAATGAATGTATTTGTCTCCTTGTTCATTCAATTTTATTTTGTTACCGCTTTCATATTCAGAAGCGTATTGTGCTGTTATATTACCAGTCACTAAAAAGGCTATTGCTAAAAATATTTTTTCATTCTATAAATGATTATGTATTAAAACAAAATGTTATTAAGTTACGATTTTATTTTAACACTTTTATTTTTTTAATAATACATTCTAAAACCTGTTGATTGATAAAGAACAGGATATTTATCAAATAACTCTTCAACTAATTCAAAAATATCATTATAAGTTGCATAGGTTGAAAAATAATAATAATCTAACTTAGTTGAAACAATCGGAACATTTGCTGCATATCCTGAAATTGCCTTTGCCCCAGTTACGTCTAAGAAATATTGTGCAGTTTCCTCATCAAGATCTAAATACATAAGATTGCTAAAATGTAAAATTTTGTCTTGTAGTCTTCCTTGAAACATTTCTGCAATTTCTTCAAAAGAATAAAAATAATTTCCAATTTCTATTGTATTATTTCGACCTTTAAAAGAAAGATAAATCACTTCATAATCTCTAAATTGACTATCGTGATAAAGTAAATTTTCAATACTTGATTCAAAATTTTCAATCGAATCACAATTTTGATAAACATTAGTTATTCCAAATTGTAAAGTCAATTGTTCTAACATTGGAAATAGATCACTTCCTTGAAATGAATCAGAATCTTCAATTGATTCTAAGCAGAATAAACTATAATTTTCTGTTGGTAAATTCATAGAGAAACAAAAAAAGGAAACAAAAAACTGTTTCCTTTATCGTAGCGAAGACGGGAGTTGAACCCGTGACCTCAGGGTTATGAATCCTGCGCTCTAACCAACTGAGCTACCTCGCCAT
>NZ_CANRNX010000063.1 GCF_947632075.1 uncultured Flavobacterium sp. | reverse complement strand
TTATCACCAACATTGATGAATTCAGATGGGTGTTTGATTTTCTTAGTCCAAGATAAGTCAGAGATGTAAACTAAACCATCAATTCCTTCTTCTAATTCTACGAATACACCGAAGTTTGTGAAGTTACGAACTACACCAGTGTGAACTGAACCTACTGGGTATTTCTCAGCGATTCCTGTCCAAGGGTCTTGTGTTAATTGTTTGATACCTAAAGACATTTTACGCTCATCGCGGTCTAACGTTAAGATAACAGCTTCTACTTCATCACCAACTTTTACGAAATCTTGAGCAGAACGTAAGTGAGTTGACCAAGACATTTCAGAAACGTGAATTAAACCTTCTACACCTTCAGCAACTTCGATGAAAGCACCGTAATCAGCTAAAACAACAACTTTTCCTTTAACTTTGTCACCAACAGTTAAGTTAGCATCTAAAGCATCCCAAGGGTGAGCGTTTAATTGTTTTAAACCTAATTGGATACGTGTTTTCTCATCATCAAAATCTAAGATTACAACGTTTAATTTTTGATCTAATTCTAAAACTTCAGATGGGTGGTTGATTCTTGACCAAGATAAGTCAGTGATGTGGATTAATCCGTCTACACCTCCTAAGTCAATGAATACACCGTAAGAAGTAATGTTTTTAACAACACCTTCTAATACTTGACCTTTTTCTAATTGACCAATGATTTCGCGTTTTTGTACTTCGATATCAGCCTCGATTAACGCTTTGTGAGAAACTACTACGTTTTTGAACTCATGGTTGATTTTCACAACTTTGAACTCCATAGTTTTGTTTACATACTGATCGTAATCACGGATTGGTTTAACATCGATTTGAGAACCTGGTAAGAATGCTTCGATTCCGAATACGTCAACGATCATACCACCTTTAGTTCTACATTTTACGAAACCATTAACGATTTCTCCAGATTCATTAGCAGCGATAACTCTATCCCAAGCTTTGATTGTACGAGCCTTACGGTGAGATAATACTAATTGTCCGTTTTTATCTTCTCTTACGTCGATTAAAACTTCAACTTTATCACCAACTTTTAAGTTTGGATTGTAACGGAATTCGTTTAAAGAGATTACACCTTCAGATTTAGCGTTGATATCAACAATAGCATCACGGTCAGTAATTCTTACAACTACACCTTCTACAACTTCTTCTGCATCAGTTGAGATGAAAGTTTTTTCTACTAATTCTTCGAATTCTTGTAATTGAGTTTCTTCAACTGCATCGATACCATTTTCGTAACGTTCCCAATTAAAGTTTTGTAAGAATTCTTCTGGGTTTTGTGTTTGTTCAGACATGTCTGATAATAAATTTGTATTCTGTTTCAATTGAGTTTTCAAGGGAAATTAAAAACAGAAGATGTTATATATTGAATTTAAACGCATTACAAAAAACTCTTTACCTTGCAAAGCGTTTGCAAAATTACAATATATATTTTAATTATAACACACTTGTTACTAATTTTTTACATACAAAAAAGCTCTGAAAAATCAGAGCTTTTTTTATCATATAAGAAAAATAAATTATTTTTTCTTTTTTGCACCACCTTTTTCTGCTTTTGCAGCTTCTTGAGCAGCTTTCATTGCAGCACGAGAAATTCTCACTTGAGCAACTACAGTGTTCTCTGGGTGTAAAATTTTAAAGTTATCAGCTGGTAATGAAGTAACATATAATTTATTACCCATTTCTAATTCTGTAATATCAGCTTCGATAAAATCAGGTAAGTTAGCTGGTAAAGCTTTAACTTTTAATTTACGAGTGTTTAAACGTAAAACACCACCCGCCATTACACCTTTAGAGTTTCCTACAACTTTTACAGGAACTTCCATAGTAATTTCTTTAGCAGCATCTAATTGATAGAAATCGATATGTAAAATTCTATCTGTTACTGGGTCAAACTGAATATCTTGTAAGATAGCATCAACAGTTTTTCCATTTACTTCAATCGCAACTGTATGTACGTTTGGAGTGTAAACTAAATTTTTGAAAGCTTTTTCTTCAGCAATAAAATGCAATAATTGTTCTCCTCCGTAAACTACGCAAGGTACCAATCCAGCATTACGTGCAGCTTTAGTCGATGACTTACCAACGCTTTCTCTTTCTTGTCCTTTAATTGAAATTGATTTCATTTTAAATATATAAAAAATTAATAAAATTTTACATGATAAATTTGTTGCTAATTGAATTGTTATTTTGCACCATATGCATTACATCAGCAAACAATTCAGCACAACTTAAAACTCTAATTTTGTCACTTGGACGTTTTAACGGAATAGAATCTGTTACAATTAACTCTGTTAATAGTGAGTTTTCAATTTTTTCGTAAGCAGCTCCAGATAAAATTGCATGAGTACAAATTGCTCGAACACTCAACGCTCCTTTTTCCATCATTACGTCTGCAGCTTTAGCTAAAGTTCCTCCTGTATCGATCATATCATCAACAAGAATTACATTTCTACCTTTCACATCACCAATCAACTCCATAGTCTCGATAACATTAGCTTTCTTACGCTGTTTATAACAAACCACAACTTCAGATCCTAAATATTTTGCATAAGCATATGCTCTTTTAGAACCTCCCATATCTGGAGAAGCAATAGTTAAGTTTTCTAAACCTAATGATTCAACATAAGGTAAGAAAATAGTTGAAGCATATAAATGATCAACCGGCTTTTCAAAGAAACCTTGAATTTGGTCTGCATGTAAATCCATTGTCATTACACGAGTTGCACCTGCAGTTTCTAACATTTTGGCTACTAACTTCGCACCTATCGGCACACGTGGCTTGTCTTTTCTATCTTGTCTTGCAAAACCAAAATAAGGAATAACAGCCGTTATATGACGAGCAGAAGCTCTTTTTGCAGCATCAATCATCAATAACAATTCCATTAAATTATCTGATGATGGAAATGTTGAACAAATTAAAAAAACACGTATTCCTCGAATTGATTCTTCAAAAGAAGGCTGAAATTCACCATCACTATAATGTGATAAAGTTACATTTCCCAATTCAACTCCGTAATGTTTAGCAATACGTTCTGCCAATTCTTTACTTTGTGAACAAGCAAATATCTTTGCTTCTGGTTCAAAGTGTGTCATTTTGTTATTAGTTTGTAGTTAGTTGTTGTGTTGTGCCTTAAAAGCGCTGCAAATTTAGTAATTAAATCTAAACAACGATTATTTTTTTATTTTTTTATTTGATTTTAAAAATAAATCTATACATTTGCAAGCATAAAACTCAAAGGCCTGAGTGGCGGAATTGGTAGACGCGCACGACTCAAACTCGTGTTCTTCGGAGTGTGGGTTCGATTCCCACCTCAGGTACAAAAAACCTCAATCAACAGATTGAGGTTTTTCTTTTTATATCAATTCATTAACTTCCTTAATCGCATTTACACTTGCGTTTAATTTAAGTAAATCTGCATCTGACAATTTGATTTGAACAATTTTTCCAATTCCATGTTTTCCAATGACGCACGGAACTCCAATACAAACATCATCAATTCCAAATTCACCTTCTAAGTAAACTGAATTGGGTAACAACTTTTTTTTATCATTTACAATAGCATCAACCAATTCGGTAACAGCTGCACCCGGACCGTACCAAGCCGATGTTCCTAAAAGCTTAGTTAATGTAGCTCCGCCAACCATAGTTTCTTTAACAACCTCATCAAAAGCTTCATCTGTTAAAAGTTCAGAAATTGGAATTCCTTTATAAGTCGCCATTTCTTTAAGCGGAATCATCGTAGTATCGCCGTGACCACCAATAACCATAGCTTCAATTTCATTGATTGGTTTTTGCAATTTCTGACTCAAGAAATAACGAAAACGATTAGAATCTAACATCGCTCCCATTCCAATTATTTTATTTTTAGCTAAACCCGAAGCTTTTAAAGCAACCAAAGTCATCGTATCTAACGGATTGGTAACAATAACAAAAACGGCTTTTGGAGCATATTTCATAGCGTTTTTAACCACCGATTCAACAATAGAAACATTGACAGCAACCAATTCTTCACGACTCATGCCTGGTTTTCTAGGTTTACCCGAAGTAATCACAACCACTTCACTATTTGCAACTTTAGAATAATCATCAACTTCTGGATGAATTACGGTATCAAAACCTAAAGCTGGCATTGATTGCGCTAAATCCATAGCTTTACCAGCAGCCAAACCTTCTGCAATATCCAACAAAACAATTTCTGAGACAATACCTTTCATTGCAATAAATTGCGCACAAGTTGCTCCAACATTTCCAGCTCCTATAACACTTACTTTCATATTCTATTTTTTAGTTGTTTTATTGTTTTGATAACAAAATTAAAGTTACAAAAAACGCACAACTTTTAGGTTGTGCGTTTGAGTTTTATTCTTCAAAAATTTTTATCGTATTAAAAACACTATGAGGTTTATATGACGTTAATTCATCTATAACTTTATGATATACATTTTTATAAATACATTTTATTTGATCTTTAGAATAGAATTCAAAAAACTGATAAAATAAATTTTGTTCTAGTTCCATAATAAAATCAATACCTAAAATTAAAGAACGTTCACCATCAACTAAATAAATATATCTTTTAGCACCTTCTGCAGAAGTACCAAAGGAATATATCTCTAATCCCTCTATACAATTTTGATAAATAATATTAGTGTTAAAAAGAATCATTCTTGGATTGTCTTTATTTTTTATCAAATAAGAAATATCCTGATTATCTATTTCATTATCTTGATAAAGACAATCAATCATTTTATTTTTTATTAAATTGCTCTGAGAAAAACTAACGTTATAAAACAATAACGCAAAAACAAGCACAAACACATCTTTCATGTTTAATAAATTAAATTACAATTAAGTCAAAGATAAAAAAAACGCACAACGTAAAAGCTGCGCGTTTATATTAATTATTGGTATTTAAATTCTTTAAAACTTTTTTGTAATTTTTAGAAGTAACAATATCACCTTCTTCTGTAATGATTAAACAAGCGTAATCTGGGTAACTTTCTAACAACTGTAAACCAGCTTCAGTTCCTAAAACCATAATTGAAGTGCTAAATCCGTTTGCTGTTTCTGCTTCCGGACCTAAAACGGTAACACTGGTTAAACCAGACGCGGGAATTCCTGCTTTAGGATTGATAATATGCGAATAACGAACTCCGTCAATTAAGGCAAACTTCTGATAATCTCCGGAAGTACACATTGCTGCATTGCGAACCGGAAACGTTCTTAAAACAGCACCATTTTTAAACGGATCACGTAAACCAATCAACCAACTTTTTCTATCGGGTTGTCTTCCCCATGAAGCTAAATCACCAGACGCATTTACAATTCCTCCATTAATTCCTAATTTCAACATCAGTTCGCGACCTTTATCTGCTGCGTAACCTTTTCCGGTAGCACCAAAACCAATTTTCATTCCTTTTTTAGATAAGAAAATTGTAGAATCAGTTTCGTTTAAAATCACATTTTTATAACCTACATTTTCAATACTTTTCTGAATAGCTTCTTTGGTTGGTAAATGTTCCATCAACCCATCAAAACTCCAAATCTTATCCATTGAAGCAACTGTAATATCAAAAGCCCCATTGGTAATTTCAGAAAAATGTAACGCACGTTTTGTTAGTTCAAAAACTTCTTTATCTACTTTCACCGGTTTAATTCCGGCATTTCTATTCACTTCAGAAATTTGGGAATTTGACTTCCAATCAGAAATCAGTAAATCAATACGAATCACCTCATCAAAAACCTGTTGGACATAACTTTCTGCCAAAGCTTCATTTTCTGCAACAATGGAAACATCAAAAGCACTTCCCATTAAAACCGTATCTCGTTTTACCAATACTTGAGCAAACACATTTTGAACCAGTAAAAACAAACATCCAAAAAGTAAACTTTTTTTAATCATAACTAATAACAATCGGTTTTAATTTGACTTTGTTCTTTATAGAAAGTTAGTGATTTATTGTTATGCATTGTAACAATTTTATCTAAAACAACTTCCACATCTTTTTGCATCGCCAACGAACCACAAATCATAACAACAGCTCCAGAAGCTAATTTTTCAGCAATTAACTCGGCTTGCTCTTCAATAATTTGCATTACGTATTTTGGATTTTCTTCACGAGAAAAAGCAAAAGTAAAATCAGTTAATTGTTTTTTATCTTGATGCGCTTTAGCAAAATCTTCATAACCTAAAATCGTTTCATTTCTATGGCGGAAACCAACAAACAAATGCATTTCTTTACACGAAGTATTTTCGTTAATCATTCCTAAAAACGGAGCAATTCCGGTTCCATTTCCAATCATAATAACTGTTTGAGTAGCTGTTGGAACATGAAAATGTTCATTTGTAATGATACGCGCTTTTAATTGATTGTTAGCTTGCAAACCATGTAAAAATTGTGATCCCAACCCAAACTCATGTAACTTAACTACCAATTGTAAATTTCCGTTTACTTTGGCAATAGAATACAAACGTTCTTGTGCATCGTTCGCTGGATAAATAGCTAACAAATCTCCAGATTGGAATTTCTTTTTGGTTTGTAACGAAATTTGAAAAACCGAATCATTTGAATTCTTCTTGTTTTCAAGAACAGTGAACTTACTTAACTTAGGAAGCTTCATTTGGTAGTTTGCGGAAACATTTTCTATTTTTATATCGGAAATTTCGTTGTACGCATTTACCCAATTCACAAATTCTGCAACTGATTTTTTATTTACCGTATGAACCTGTAATTTACGTTTGAAGTTATTTTGTTGTGCCAACAACGCATCGGCTTCAAAAGCGAAAGCACAGAAATCGGCATATTTGGTGGAACCGAATCCTAAAACTGAAAAGTTTATATTTTGCGATTGCGGAAATTTCTCAACCAACTTTTTAAACTGACCGGCATTTGAAGGTGCTTCTCCCAAGCCGTAAGTTGATGTTAGAACAATCAATTCCGAAGCTTTTGGAAAATGTTCGTATTCGTTTAAAGTCGCGAAATACGATTTCTTACCCGAATTTAAAAATTGCTGATGAATTCGGTTTGCAAAATACGTTGTACTTCCACCTTCCGACCCAACTAAAACAACTATTTCAGCATCGGTTGGTTTAAATTTATTTTTAATTTTTACCGATTTACGTTTAACGGTAATCACAAAACCAGTATAAATAAAAACCAAAATATTTAATGAAGCGATTCCTAAAATAATTGCCCAAATGGCATTGGTTCTTCCGGTATGTAAGTCTAAACTCAATGCTTCTAAAACGGTTTCTTTTGGATACGTAATTTCCGAAACAATTTCACCTGTAACTTGATTGACTTGAATTTCTTTATCTTTTAATTTAATTCGGAAGAATTCTTCTGGATCTTCACTAAACGGAAATTCAATTTTAGTTACTTCACTTAAAAGCGTTTCTTTAAAAACAGGAATTTCATCTAAAGAAAATTCTTCATTTGTATGAGATTCGTGTGCAATTTCAACCAATTCCGGTTTAGAAATCACATCAAATCGTAACATAAATAAATAACTTCCCGTTAAGGAAATAATTAAAATAGGAATTAAGAGTAATCTTCCGGCAACTACGTGAAAATATTGCGCTGAGAAATCACTGATTACTTTTGAAAAGAAATTACGAATTCCTAATTGTCTTTTTATAATTAAAACCGTTCCGGAAATGGTAATTAGCAATAATAGGAAGGAAACGAAACCTACAATAAATCGGCCGGTTTCGTGTAAAAATAACGAACGATGAAAAGAAGTTACCCACTCTATAAACTCTGATTTTTGTTTTGGTTGGGCAAGAATTTCTCCCGTAACAGGATTTACTATTGCTTTAAAATCTTCGCCTTCGTCATTAAACCCTTCTGCGATTACCGAGTTTGTAGCATCGATATTCAATTCTAATATTTCTGGAAAAACCTTGCGCAACCCGGTTATGGATTGCGCTACAGTTATTTGATTAAAATTTTCTATGTTTGGTGCCGATGTTTTTTCATAAGCTGCATCAACTGCTAAAATGGTTCCGGTAACAGAAGCGATTAACAAAAACAGAAATGAGAAAATGGCTAAAACTAAATGGGCTAAACGCCAAACAGATTTTGTCATTAGAAAAATAAGATTATTGAACTTTAGATAATTTTACGTAACGAATATAACCTGTTCCGTCTGTTTTTTTAGTAATATCTTCAGTTGTGAAAGGAATTTCTAAATCGTTAGTGTAGTTCTTTTGGTCTTCTACAGCCGATTCGAAACGAATTTTATATCCTTTATTTATTTTAGTTTCATCAATAGTAAAAGTAAATGTAGAACGGTCACCACCTGCAATTGAAGCTCCGGTAATGGCATTTAAATTTTCTTTTTTATTTGAAAGCTTTGCAAACCATTCTTTAAATCCGTTGTACCATTTTTTATCTGGTCCCATCATATAAAGTGTTTTTTCTGGATTTCCTTTCGAGTCAACCAAAGAAACAACTACGTAAGCTTCTAACCCATTATAATTTGTCATTTGCAACATTCCTTTATATTTAGATGTTTGAGCAAATGCTTGAATTGAAAAAAAACTTAAGCAAAATAGAAGTAAAGATTTTTTTATAAATGGTTTCATATTTTTATTTTGTTTGTTTTAGATATATTATTTTAAAAAATCAATTGAAATATTAGCTTTCTGTAAAATTTCGTTTTCTGAAGCTAAATCATAAGCCGTTTCATCAAACTCTGTTTTCAAAGTTACATCAGCACCCTGTGCAACTAAATATTTTAAAACTTGATCGTCTTTTGCAATTAAAGCTGCTTTATGTAAAGCTGTCATTTGCTCTTCATTAACTTCATTTACATTTAATCCAAATTGCTCGAATTGCTTAAAAAGCTTCACGTCGTTTTTAGCAACTGCTAAGTGTAGTAAAGTACTTCCGTCTTTTTGAGGGGCTTTAAAATCAACTCCTGCATTTTTTAAAACCTCTAACTTATCAGGAAATTGATCTTTTTGATTAGGACGAACCGGTCCATAAGACTGAACTAAATAATAAGAAATTAAATTTCCAGCATTATCACGCACATTCAAATCAGCTTTTTCTGCTATTAATGTAGTAACTACTTCGGCAGAACCATTGTTCACAGCAAAAGACAAAGCAGACATTCCGTTATTATTAAGTTGGTTGATATTTGTAGTTTTATCATTTATATTTTTCAAAACTGAAACATCAGAACCTTTCGCTGCTTCCATTAAAACAGTGTTTCCCTCTTTATTAGTTTGATTAACATCAACACCTTGAGATAAGAAATAAGCAACTATTTCTTCTTGTTCTTTTTTCTTAACTAAGTTATGAAGTACATTTTCTCCGTTACTACCTTGTACACTCGGATTAAGATTTAACTCTTCTACTAAATACTTATAAAAATCTAAACTATTAGCAGAAAAACGAGTTCCTTCAGAAGCAAAAATCAATGCTCTATCTGTTGGTTTAATACCTTTAATTTCAAGCTGAGTTAAAATTGGAACAATACCAGTTCGTGCAGCATAGTCAAACACAGTATTTCCATTTGCATCAACATCGTCTAAGTTTAATCCTTTTGAAATTAAAAAATCTGTCAAAGCTAATTCTTTATCATAACCAACAGCCAAGTGCATAAAAGTTGCACCATTTGCATTTCTATATTTAGGACTTACTCCAGCCTTGAAAAAAGCTTCATAAACTCCTTTATCAATTTGTCCATTAGATGCTGCAAAAGCCAATGGAGTTGCTCCTTTATCATCGGTACGATTAATATCGGTACCTTTTTCAATTAAGTATTTAATTAAATCAATATTTCCTTTATTCGCAGCCCAATGAATATACAAACGTCCATCATGAGTGGTTTTATCAACGCTATTTCCTTCTTGGTCTATTAAAAATTTAATAACATCAAGACTAGCATTATTATTAATTGCCATACTCACTGGATCATAATTACCACGATTTGCCTCTGAAGCACTATTTCCCTGTTTGATTTCTTTTTTAACAGTTTTTAAATTCGGGTTATTTTTCCAAAAATCCGCACTCAATAAACTACTTTGAGCGTTAGAAAAATATGCTGATAATAATAATGCGATAACAAATATTTTTTTCATGATATATAGAATATATTTTAATCTTAATAATTTAGACTTAATAAAAACAAGGCAAATATACAAAACAAAAAATACTATTAAGACTTATTATAAATTATTTTGCAACTTGGAATTCATAAAATTCAATTTTAGCATTTCATTATATATTTTTATAACTTTAGTAAATTAAATTTTACATTATGAGCAAAAAGAAAACAAAAGACGATTTAAAAAAAGAAATTAAACGTCAAGAAAAAACGATAAAAAAACATAAGGAAATTATCAAATCGTATAAAAAATTAATCAAAGAATACGATGATATCACTAAACGTTTCAGAAAATATTTAAATAAATTCGAAAACTATTTAATCGAAGAAAACGAAGACGAAGATTTATCTGAAGAAGAACTAGACATAATAGTAGAACAATTCAAAAAAGAAGAAGAAAATCAATCAACCGAAATTGAAGACAACCATAAATAATAACACAAAAGTAGTTTAACAAGTCCTTATAAATATAAATTAAGAGATTCTAAATTTAAACTTTTGTAATTTTGAAACATTTCGTAAATTTTATAAAAGTCCAAATAACAAAAAATTGAACTGAATATAATTTAAGAAATATAATCAAAAAAGGAATCTTATAGATGAATACAACAGGTTTAACCGTTGAAGAAGCCAAACGAAAATTAGAATACTATTGCGCCTATCAAGAACGCTGTCATAAAGAAGTAGTAGCGAAACTAAAAACTTTAGGCATGTTTCAAACTGCAATAGATCATATCATAAACCATCTTCTTGAACACAATTTCTTAAACGAAGAAAGGTTTGCAAAAGCTTTTGCACGTGGTAAACACAAGTTTAAATTTTGGGGAAAACGCAGAATAGAACAAGAACTTAAATTCAGAGATATTTCTGCTTATAATATCAAAATGGCACTAAAAGAAATCGAAGAAGAATATTTAACAAACTTCTACACCTTAGCCGATCATAAATGGGAAACTATTACAGAAACTTCATTAGAAAAGAAGAAAAAAAAATGGATCGATTTCTTAATCCGTAAAGGCTACGAAACCAATTTAATCTTCGACACTTTAAAAAATTACAACTAAACTCTAACTTCGGTTAGATTTTTTTTTGGCAATTCCTTCCACTTCGTTACAGGTCAGGCTGTGCGCACTCGCTTTTTACAAATTAAAATCTGCCAAAAGAGCTCAACAAAGCTCCCATCCTTTTGCAATATTAAGCATCCTTTTCAATATTATCATCTATAATTATAGACGATTCTACATTCTTAATCAATTCTCTAATTAGGTATTCATTCAAATACAACCAATCGCTTGTTTTCGGAATATCATAATGTCTATCAAAATTTAGCTTTAGCATTTTATAGGCTTTCTTAGCATCTTTTTCATCATAGAAAATCAATTTCCAATAATTATCAACTTCTTTCCATTCATATAAAAAAACACCATTCGCGGCATGTAAAAAAGGTGAACGAATACCACGAACATTTATAATTTCTTTCTGCGCCATTTGGTTGGCATACATATAAGAAGCAATGTAATTTAAATTATTTATCAAACGAGTTTTAATTTCAGCATCGGTTTCAGGAGCATTAGGTTTTATACGCCACTGATTTAACTCTTTCAATCTATAATCATATGCAACTTCATCTACAGAAATTTCAGGTCTTAAATTCAAATAAAAAGATGACTTACTATCTACAACAACTAAAAAATCACTTTTAAAATCTTTGAAATCGCCATGTAATTGAACACTATTTGCTGTTGCATCCAAAATACGTAAATGTATAGATTCACCAGTACTTGGATTTAAAACCAATTCATCACTTTTAAACTCATAATTTCCAAACATGTATTGATTACCTAACAAAAAAGTATATGTCCGATTCGGACGTAAAGAAAGGTAAGAATAATAAGCATAATTATCTTTAGAAACATAATCGGTTATGTTTATTTTCGGATAATTACGCTGTGTTTCAATCAACTTATCTTCGGAAAAAACATTTACAATTGTAAAATCTCCAAGGTTTTTAATATCTACTAATTGTTTTTCTACACATGAACTCAACAATAATACAGTTAGAATAAGGTAGAGAATACTTTTACAAATTCGCATTACTTTTTTTAACAAAAATATAAAAGTTAAACAAAAGCTTTGACTTTTAGTAGGGAAATTAAGCTTTAAAAAAATAGAATTTCCTGATGCTATTTTAAAAGAAAAAAACAAAACTAAAATAGCGTATCTTTAATCTTATGAAATTGAATAAATTGTTATTGGTAAAATCTGAAAAATAATCTAACTACAAACAATAGATTTTAAGGAATTGTTTCTTATCATTTAAATATGAAGTAAACAAAAGGATAATTTCAAATATTTAAGGTTACAAAAAAAACAATTTAATTAAAAAAATGAATAAGCTTTTTTAAAAAAGATTATGGTTTTAAGAAAAAAATATGATATATATATTAATTAGCATATTAATGATTATAATTGGATTAATAGGAATCTACAAAAACAAATTACCTAAACATAGTAGTAGTTTTGGATTCACTATGAATCTCAATTACTATGTAGCTTTTTATGCAATGGTAATTACTGGAGTTATTTTTCTAATAATAATATTTACAAGTGATAGTTAAATAAAATAGAGATATTACTTGAGGTTTAAAGTAAAAAAAAAATACAAATTGTAAAATGATTATATGAGAAATTTGAAGAAAACTTTCAGTTATTTATTACTGATATTCATAATTGTTTCTTGTGAAAATAAGAAAGAAAATAAATTTCCTGAATTGATTCATAATGATTTAGAATATAAATTAAGTTTACCCGATACAGTTAAGGTTAACAAACCTTATAAAATAACTATTGAATTTAAAAGTGATTTTGATAAAATTATTGATGCAGTTCAAATTAATAATTCAGTTCAGGATTCAACAAAAACAAGAGTTGTTGTATATTATCGATATCATACAGTTAGTGCATCAAAAAATATAAATGAAAACTTAACTTTTATAGATTCAATTCCAGTTATAAATAAAAGTTTTGAAATTGATAATATAATTTTTAAAGAAGTAGGATCTTCTTATTATTATGGAATTATTAGCGATGTAATTATGTATAATAATTATAATGATAAAGGAATTCGAACGAGCGTTCGGTTTGATGATTATAAACAACAAATACTTAAAAAGGTAGTTGTAATTGAGTAAGACATCTATTCAAACCAACTCAAGCTGACCGTAAAAAAACGGCTTGTTTTATTAAAAAAAAGGAGTACTGTTACACTAAAATAGTTTCGACTTTACCAATTACATATATAAACAAAAAGAAATCAGCGGTTCGACCGAAGGGACGCACTGTTCCTATAACAAAAAAAGTCCCTTACTTA
>NZ_CANRNX010000062.1 GCF_947632075.1 uncultured Flavobacterium sp. | reverse complement strand
AAAAATCTATAAATGACAGATTTATTAAACTTATTATTCAATCCATTGCCAAACGGAATTATGACCATCTTGATGGGGTTTTCATTACTTTATTGGATTTTTCAATTCCTTTTAGGTGATGGTTTAGATTTTGGAGGTGATTCTGATTTTCATTTTGGCGATATTTCAGAAGTAGATGCAGATGCAGATCTTCATTCCGAAACAGATTTAGATGCTTCAGAAACTGGTGAACCTTCCTTTTTTACCAAATGTTTAGATTTCATAAACGTAGGTAAAGTTCCGTTAATGATTATTATCACACTATTTAAATTCTTCAGTTGGGTAATCACTTTAGTTTCTACAACACTATTAGGTTTAGCAGCATTTGGTTCGTTATCGGTTTTAGTTTTGATTCCAGTTTTTATTATCGTTTTTATTCTAATGCACTGGGTTACCGAACCTTTGGTAAAAGCATTCAAAGAATTAGGTTATCACGGTGAAGAAGAAACAGATTTTATTGGAAGAATAGGAACCATGAAGTCAACAATAGAAGGTGATAAAATTGGTTCTGCTGAATTTTATATAGATAAAGATATTTTCACTTTAAACGTAAAAAGCATTTCGGGCGATAAAATTGCCTTTGGCGAAACCGTTATCATTTCAGATGAAGAAATCACTCAAAAATATTACTTAGTTGCCAAACACCTAACCTTAAATTCTATTTAAACTTATGATAAGCTTAATCATGTACTCCATCTTTTTTGTTGAAACCTTAGTTTCATTTCTATTAAACTTTTAACCACTTTATATTATATATTTTATGACAAATTTTATTTTATTAGCCGTTGGAGTTATCGTATTTATCATCATTGCGTTCTTCGTTGTATTAAGCGTTTTCTATAAAAAAATACCGCAAGGAAAAGCCATAGTTCGTACCGGAGTTGGAGGTTCTCAAGTAGCCTTTAATAAAGGTATGTATGTTATTCCAGTTTTTCATAAAATGGAAATTATGGATATTTCCGTAAAGAAAATTGAAATTGCTCGTCAAGAAAAAGATGGATTAATTTGTAAAGACAATATTCGAGCTGATATTAAAGTTGCCTTTTTCGTTCGTGTAAACAAATCAGTAAACGATGTTATTAATGTAGCTCAAAATTTAGGATGTGACCGTGCTAGTGAACCAGAAACTTTGAAAAGTATTTTCGAAGCTAAATTTTCTGAAGCTTTAAAAACGGTTGGTAAGAAATTTAATTTTATCGAATTATACGAAGCGCGTCGTGAATTTCGTGATGAAATTTTAAATATTATTGGAACTGACTTGAATGGTTATATTTTAGATGATTGTGCCATTGATTATTTAGAACAAACTGAACTAAGATATTTAAGTCCAGATAACATTTTAGATTCTGAAGGAATTAAAAAAATTACTGAATTGACAGCGCAACAAAATATGAATGCGAATTTTATTCGTCGTGAAGAAGAAAAAGTAATAAAAAAACAAAATGTTGAAGCGCGTGAAGCAATTCTTGAATTAGATCGTCAATTAGCAGAAAAAGAAGAACGTCAACGTCGTGAAATTGATAATATAAAATCTCGTGAAGATGCTGAAATTGCTAAAGTCCGTGAAGAAGAGCGCTTAAAAGCTGAAACAGTTCGTATTTCTACAGAAGAACAATTAGCGATTCAAGAAGAAAATAAATTACGTCAAATCATCATCGCTGAGAAAAATAAAATTCGTACAGATGCTATTGAAACCGAGCGTGTAGAAAAAGACCGTGCTTTAGAACAAACCGAGCGCGAGCGCATTGTTACCTTAGCTCAAATTGATAAAGAACGTTCTATTGAGGTTGAGAAGAAAAACATTCAGAACGTAATCAAAGAGCGTGTGATGTTAGAAAAAGGTGTGGTTGAAGAGCAACAAGGAGTTAAAGATGTTGAGGTTTACCGAGAAGTTGAACGTAAAAAACAAGCCGGAATTATAGCTGCATCTCAAGAAGCTGAAGAGCGTTTAATTGAAACGGTGAAAGCTGCGGAAGCTGCAAAAATTGCTTCTGAGCAAGAAGCTGCTCGTAAAGTAATTGAGGCAGATGCTGAAAAACAAGTAGCAGAACGCAAAGCACAAGAATTATTAATCGATGCTGAAGCGAAAAAAGAAGCATCAGCAAAAGAAGCTGAAGCACGTAAAATCATTGCTGAAGCACAAGCGAAGGAAGAAGCAGCACTTGGTTTATCTGAAGCAGAAGTGATGATTGCTAAAGCAGAGGCAGAAGAAAGACAAGGTTCTGTAGAAGCAATTGTAATTGAGAAAAAAGCTGAGGCATTACGTAAAGAAGGTTTAGCGCAAGCTGAAGTGGTTCGTGAAAAAGCATTTGCTGAAGCGAAAGGAATCGAAGAGAAAGCTGAAGCTATGAAAAAATTAGATGGAGTAGGTAAAGAGCACGAAGAATTCAAGCTTCAATTACAAAAAGAAAAAGAGATCGAATTGGCTCAAATCAACATTCAAAAAGATATCGCTGGTGCTCAAGCTGAGGTTCTTTCTAGCGCATTAAAAACTGCGAAAATTGATATCGTTGGTGGTGAAACTATGTTCTTCGAAAATATCGTTAAACAAGTTTCTAACGCAAAAGGTTTCGACCATTTAATCAACAATTCAAAACACGCAACAGATATTAAAAATGCGTTAATCGATGAAAATGGAGAAGGAGATTTGGCAGGTAAAATCCGTTCTATTTCTGATAAATACGGTATATCTTCAAACGATATTAAAAACTTAACCATAACATCGGCTTTAATTAAATTACAACAAGCTGCTTCGGCTTCGGGCAACAACGAAGACACAAGCTTTATAAATTCGTTATTCGGAATAGCAAATCAATTAGGTATTTCTAATCAAAAACTGAGATAATCTAAACTTGCTTATCCCAATGATTTAATCACCTTTTAGATTTCAATTCATGCAAAGTAATAACATACAAGTTACAGAAACGCTTGATGCTGGTGCATACGAAATTATTAGAAAGCGGCTCCTTACACAAAAGGAGCTTCTTGCTAATGATTTACAAAAACTGAATGAAGCTCGTAAAGAAGTTTTCAATTCAACCAATTTTGCATTAAGCGCTAATCAACGAATAACTACCGAAAATACTTGCGTTGCACGCGGAATCATCGCTTTTGATAAGTTGTGTATTTTTGGATATAATGTACATTTCGGACTTCGAACAGATATTCAATTAAGTGATGTTTTTAGTATTTATTTGTTTGAAGAAAATCAGTTCGTACCACAATCTTTAGATTTAATAAACGATCGTAATTTTATTACCGATTTCCAAAATCTGTACAAGTATTATCGCGATTCTATTTTTTCTAAATTCAGAAAAACAGATAATTATCTGTATATGATTTTTCAAACCAGTAAAAATGCTCAAGATTTAAAAGCATTTAAATGGTTAATCAAAGACGGACAATTAATTTATCAAGATGACCGTAGTATTCACGAAGTTAAAAAAGCCGACCAATTTGATTTTGAATGGCAAAAAACTTCGATTGATGACCGTCGTTTAGGTCGTCATCCACATATTTCAATTTTAGATAAAGTTTTTATTGAAGCCATTAATGGTGATATTACGTTCAAAATTGAAAATAATACCGAAACAGGTAAAGGAATTTATTCTGAAAAAGTCGCAAATGTTGACCAGCAATTAGATGATGCTGAATATTTTTATGCCGATTTAGGAAATTTAATTGCCATAAAAATTAAACCCTTTCAAGAAGATTTTCGTGCGTTTATTTTCAACGTTCGAACCAAAGAAGTGGTTAATATTCCAGCGCTTTTAAATTCAGCAGTTTTATTGCCAGATAACCAAGGATTGATTTTTTCGAATGGTTATTATCTACAAAATGGAACGTACCATTTGATTGATAATCAAATTCAAGATGCACAATTTTTCCGTCGTGTAAATTCGCCAAACGGAGAAGATTTTATGTACATCTTCAATCAACCAGAAACCAATTCGTACATTTTACTTTCGTATAACATCATTCAGCAAAAGGTTGAAACGCCTATTATTTGCAACGGTTTTACAATTTTTACAGACGGAAGTTTAACTTATTTCCGAACAGAAGAAGAGGCAACACGTCATCATCAAGTACAAATTTGGGAAACTCCGTTTACGCAACAATTAATTGAAAATACCGAGCAAACCAATCATCCGCTTTACAAAATCGGAAATAAAGATATTGTAAAGGCAATGGCCGAAGCTCAAGAAGTTATTCAGTTAATTAATAAAGAAGATTCGTACGAAGGTTTGTATGAAGATATTGTTCGAAAATCAAATAACATCATAGATAGTTATTTTTGGATAAATTCAAAAGATGCTTCAGAACTAGCTGTTCCGTTACAAGAAATTAAATCCATTGCAAATACAGCAATTGATGAATTTGCGAAAGTTCAAGTTCAGAAAAAGTTTGCTCAAGAAAATTTAGAACAAACCGAAAAAATTATTGAAGAAATAGTTTTCAAAGTAAATAGTTCGGTTTACAATCAATTAGATTTATTGGTTGAGCATTTAGCTGAAGCTCGTAAAATTCAAGGAAAAGTTATTGATTTACGTTCTATTCGTTATATTAATTTTGAGCGAGTTCAAGAATTAGAAAATCAACTTTCAGATATTAACGAAAATTTATCTGCTAAAACCATTGCTTTTTTATTGTTGGATGAAGCTTTGATTCCTTACGAAGAAAAAGTAACTATTCAGAAAAATTTAGTTGCTGAAATTGAAAAGGTTTTCGATGCCAAACAAATTGAAGAAGCTTGTTTAAAAATTGCGTCTGAATTAGAATTGTTAATTGATATTCTAAACAGTTTAAAAATTGAAGATGCTACACAAACAACTAAAATCATTGAAAAGATTTCGGTTATTTTCGCTTCTTTAAATGAAGTTCGTGCGCAATTAACTCGTAAAACCAATGCCTTAAAAAGTAAAGAAGCTGTTGCTGAATTTGCTGCTCAAATGACGTTGTTAGAGCAAACGGTAGTGAATTTTTTAGAATTGTCTTCAACGGCAGAAAAAACCGAAGAATACAATACAAAAATCATTGTTCAGCTTGAAGAATTAGAAAGTAAGTTTTCTGATTTTGATGATTTCGCTTTAAAGATTGCCGATAAACGTGACGAAATTATTAAAGCGTTTAACACCAAACGCGAACAATTGGTTGAGCAAACCAATAAACGCACCAATTCGTTAGAACAAATTGGTTTACGCGTTTTAAAAAATATCGAAAACAAAGCCAAAACTTTTTCGGTTAAAGAAGAAATTCTGGCGTTTTATTCTTCTGATTTGATGATTGACAAAATGCGTCAAATCATTCAAGAATTGAAAGATTTAAAAGATGTTTCGAAAGCTGAAAATTTAGAAAATCAATTAAAAAAATCCCAAGAAGATACGCTTCGAGTTTTACGTGATAAAAACGAATTGTTTGTTGATGGGCAAAATATCATTACGCTTGGTCAGAATAAGTTTACTGTAAATACGCAGCAATTGACGTTGACTTTATTGAATAGAAACAACGAATTATTTTTTCATTTAACCGGAACCAGCTTTTATCAGAAAGTTAAAAACGATGAAATTTATCGTTACCAAAATATTTGGAATCAAGAATTTGTTTCGGAAAATCAACACGTTTATCGCGCGGAATATTTAGCATATCAAGCATTTTTAGCTCGTAATGAAAACGATTTTGTTGCTGAAAAATTCATCAATCAAATGATTGAACAAAACTATTCTGAAGGTTATGTAAAAGGCGTTCATAATTTTGATGCGTTACAAATTTTCAATGCTTTAGTTGAGAAAAATTCGAAACTGAATGTGTTACAGTTCGATTCTGAAACCCGAACAACTGCTCAGATTTTTTGGCATTCGTTAGAAAATCAACTTCAAGAAAAGTTAAAAGCTTTGTTGGTTTCGGCTCAAATGATTTTAAAGAATTTTCCGAAATCAAATCGTTTCAATCATATTATAAATGAAATCAAAGAACGTTTTGATAATTGGCAAACCGATTGGGATAAATCGCAAACAACTTCGCAAAATGTGGCTTATTATTTGTTTACAACATTTACGAAATATCAAGCGTTTTCGATGAGTAACGAAGCAGAATATTTCAATCGCGAGTTTCATAATTATTTGGAAAGAAATCATCAAGTAGAAAATTTTAAAAAGGTATTAGAAGATGAAATATTTTCGAATTCAGAAAAATTCTATCTAATTGAAAATTGGATACATTCGTTCATCGATGAAAATGAAAAATACAATTCTTATAGAAAATTAGTCAATGAAGTGGTTACGATGATTTTGTTTGTAGATGATAAATTTCATTACAATGAAGGAAATTCTAACATTGAAATTTTAAATTTAAAAGGAAATCATAATGTTATAATTGATGAGGTTTATAAAGAAGATTATCATAATTTCATTTCAAAATTAGAACAATTCACACAAACTGATGTTCCTAATTATAAAGCCTTCCAGAAGGTAAAAGAAGAGATTTCTAAAACGTACGAAAAGGAATTAAAGATTAAAGAATTTGAACCTAAAGTGTTGACTTCTTTTGTTCGAAATAAATTAATCAACGAAGTATATTTTCCTTTAATCGGAAATAATTTAGCCAAACAATTAGGAACGGCAGGCGAGAATAAACGAACTGCAAGAATGGGAATGTTGCTTTTAATTTCGCCACCAGGTTACGGAAAAACAACCTTGATGGAATATTTAGCCAAAACCATGGGCTTGCATTTTGTGAAAGTAAACGGACCAACTATTGGACATTCGATTACTTCCATTGATCCGATTGAAGCTAAAACTTCGGACGAACGCGAAGAATTAAAGAAGATAAATTTAGCTTTTGAAATGGCCGATAATGTGATGTTATATTTAGATGACATTCAGCATTTAAGTTCTGAATTTTTGCAGAAGTTCATTTCTCTTGCCGATGGTCAACGTAAAATTGATGGAATTTTTGATGGCGAAAGTAAAACCTACGATTTACGAGGAAAACGTTTTTGTATTGTAATGGCCGGAAATCCGTATACCGAAAGCGGTTCTAAATTTCAAATTCCGGATATGTTAGCTAACCGTGCAGATGTTTATAATTTAGGAGATGTGATTGGTGATACTGAAGCGTTGTTTAATTTAAGCTTGATTGAAAATGCTGCTGGTGATAATCCGTATTTAGATAAAATTGCATCTAAAAGTCTGACTGATTTTTATAAGCTGGTGCAATTCGTTACTGAAAATCAAGAGCAACTGCCAGACTTAGAAGGGAATTATCTAAAACAAGAAATTGATGATTTTATTGCTGTTTTAAAACATGTAATTAAGATTAGAAATGTGGTGGTGAAAGTTAATCAGAATTATATTGCTAGTGCAGCAATGCAAGACGATTATAGAACAGAACCTCCGTTTAAGATGCAAGGTTCGTACAGAAATATGTCTAAATTAGTTTCTAAAATTGTTCCAATGATGAATAATAATGAAATTGATGAAGTTATTTTATCGCATTACGAAAGCGAATCGCAAACGCTAACAACTGATACCGAATCGAATTTATTACGTTTAAAAGAAATTGCAAATTTAATGACCGAAGTTGAAAATGAACGTTGGGAAATTATCAAAAAAACTTTCGTAAAAAATAATAAACACGGCGGATTAAATAAAGACGATAAAGTTTTTGGTCAGTTATTAGAGTTCAACGAAAACCTTGAAGGTATTATAAAAGCTATTTTAAAACGTTAGATTTTAAGTATATGAAGAGTTTAGTTCTATCTAAACTCTTTATTTTTTTACACATGTATATAAATTTTCTTTATGATTGCATAAATTATAACATTAGAAAAAGAAGAAATCCGATTTTTATAAAAGGTAGATTTGTAGAGTAAAAAATAATAAAAACTTATACAAATCTATTTATGTTGAAAAAATCATTAGCATTAGGTTTCGTTTTAGCAACGTCTATTTCGTTTGCTCAAACATTAACTACTAATAGTGGTGCTCCAGTTGGAGATAATCAAAATTCTAAAACAATTGGTAACAATGGCCAAGTTTTATTAGAAGATATTCATTTAATTGAAAAATTAGCTGCTTTCGATAGAGAAAGAATTCCAGAAAGAGTTGTTCATGCTCGTGGAGCTGGAGCTTTCGGAGAATTCGTTGCTTCTGCTGATTTTTCAGACGTAACTATGGCAGATTTTTTATCTCAAGCAGGTAAAAAAACGCCTTTATTCGTACGTTTTTCTACAGTAACTCACCAACAAGGTTCTCCTGAAACTTACCGTGACCCTCGTGGATTTGCAGTTAAGTTTTATACCGAAGAAGGAAACTATGATTTAGTTGGAAACAACTTACCAGTTTTCTTTATCCGTGATGCTATCAAATTCCCTGATATGGTACATGCGTTCAAACCATCTCCAATCATGAACAATGCATCTGATCCAAACCGTGTATTTGATTTCTTCTCTAACTTACCAGAGTCTACGCACATGTTAACTTGGTTATTCTCTGATTACGGAATTCCAGCTAACTACCGTCAAATGGAAGGAAACGGAGTTCACGCTTACAAATGGGTAAATGATAAAGGTGAGGTTACTTACGTAAAATACAAATGGGTTCCTCAACAAGCAGTTAAAAACTTAACTCAAGAAGAAGCTAACAAAATTCAATCAACTGCAATCGAGCACGCTACTGTAGATTTATATACAGAGATTGCTAAAGGTAACTTCCCTAAATGGGATTTATACGTTCAAATGTTGAAAGCTGAAGATTTTGCTAAATTAGATTTCAATCCAGTTGACGTTACTAAAATTTGGCCAGAAGCTGTTGCTAAATCAGTGAAAGTAGGAACAATGACTTTAAATGAAAATCCTTCTAACTACTTCCAACAAGTTGAGCAAGCTGCTTTCTCTCCTGGTACTTTAGTTCCTGGAATTGAGCCATCTGAAGATAAATTATTACAAGGTCGTTTATTCTCTTACTTCGATACGCAACGTCACCGTATTGGTGGAAACTTCCAACAAGTAGAAGTTAACCGTCCAATCAATAACGTTAAAACATACAATCAAGATGGTTACATGTCTATGCGTAAACAAGAAGGAGATATCAACTACCAACCATCTACAAACAAACCAGAGGTTGTAGATAATGCGAAGTTCAAATATTCTAAATCAGTTTTCCCAGCAGGAACAACAACAGTTCAAGCTAAAATTGATAAAGAAAACAACTTTGCACAAGCGGGTGAGTTATACCGTTCATTCTCTAAGAAAGATCAAGATAACTTAATCAAAAATTTAGGAGGTGCTTTAAATGCAGTTCAAAACAAAGTAATTGTTAAGAAAATGATCGCTCATTTCTATCAAGCTGATAAAGCTTATGGAGAGCGTTTATTAAAAGCTACAAACTTAAACGTTGCAGATATCCAAGAGTTTATAAAAAAATAATTTAGATAATTTAGGAGTGTGATCACTCACGCTCCTTTTTTTAAAATATAAATCGCATGAAAAAATTAGTTTTTACCTTAATGTTAGCTTTCACTTTTGTTTCCGTTCAAGCTCAAGATATTTTTGGTGCTTCACGTGCAAACAATATTGAAGAACTTAAAAAGTACGTTTTAGAAAAGGTTGATTTAAATCAAGTGAATGAAAAAGGATTTACGCCATTAATACTTGCTGTATATAATAATGCGCCAGAAGCGGTTGAGTTTTTAATTGCAAACGGAGCAAATATTAATGCACAAGATAAATCTGGGAATAATGCTTTAATGGGAGCTATTTTTAAACAAAATGCTTCAATGGTAGATTTATTAATTGCTAATAAAGCAGATGTTAATCAACTGAATTATAATGGAGCGTCAAGTTTATTTTTTGCTGCAACTTTCGGAAAACCAGAAATGGTTACTTCACTTTTAAATGCTGGTGCTGATAAGTCAATAAAAGATAACAGAGGAAAAACAGCTTTGGATCATGCAAAGATGCAAGAAAATAAAGAAGTTATTTCATTATTGAAATAGTTTTTGGTTGTGTTTTTTTTGGTTAAAATCGGGTTTATCCCGATTTTTTTTTTAAACACTTAATTTACCAAATCAACTATTTATGAATTCCAATCAATTTTAATTAAAAATTAACAACAAGAAGATTAGTTTTTTTCTAAATTTTTGTATTTTTATAGAAAATGATTTTTACTTAAAAAATTAAAATATATGGAAAACGATATGAATGACATCAGTAAATGCCCATTTCATAATGGTTCAATGAAAGGAAATTCAATTGGTGGCGGTGGTACACAAAATCAACAATGGTGGCCAAATCAATTGAAACTAAATATATTAAAACAACATGACACAAAAACGAACCCAATGGGTGAAGATTTTGATTATGCAGAAGAATTCCAAAAGCTTGATTTAGAAGTGTTAAAAGCAGACCTAAAAGCTTTAATGACTGAATCTCAAGATTGGTGGCCTGCAGATTTTGGACATTACGGGCCTCTATTCATACGTATGGCTTGGCATAGTGCTGGTACATACCGTGTGCAAGATGGACGTGGTGGAGCTGGTGAAGGTCAACAACGTTTTGCACCTTTAAACTCTTGGCCAGATAACGTTTCTTTAGATAAAGCACGTCGCTTATTATGGCCAATTAAACAAAAATATGGTAGAAAAATCTCTTGGGCAGATTTAATGATTTTAACCGGAAACGTAGCTTTAGAATCTATGGGATTCAAAACTCTTGGTTTCGCTGGTGGACGTGCAGATGTTTGGGAGCCAAATCAAGATGTATATTGGGGTTCTGAAAGAATTTGGTTAGAACCAAGTGGAGGTGCAAATAGCCGTTATTCTGGTGATAGAGAGTTAGAGAATCCTTTAGCTGCTGTTCAAATGGGACTTATTTATGTGAATCCTGAAGGACCAGATGGAAATCCTGATCCATTAGCTTCTGCAAGAGATATTCGTGATACTTTTGCACGTATGGCAATGAATGACGAAGAAACTGTTGCTTTGATTGCTGGTGGGCATACTTTTGGAAAAACTCATGGTGCTGCCTCAGCGGATCATGTAGGACCAAACCCTGAAGCATCAGATTTAGAAATGCAAGGTTTAGGTTGGAAAAACTCTTACGGGAAAGGAAACGCAGGTGATACAATTACTTCTGGAATTGAAGTGACTTGGACAAGTAAACCTACAGAATGGTCTAACTTATTTTTAACCTATTTATTAGGCTTTGATTGGGAATTAACAAAATCTCCAGCTGGTGCTTACCAATGGCAAGCAAAAGACACTGGAAATATTATTCCTGATGCTCATGATTCATCTAAAAAGCATAAACCAACGATGTTAACTTCAGATATTGCTTTACGTGAAGATCCTGAGTATTTGAAAATTTGTAAACGTTTTTTAGAAAATCCAGATGAATTTGCAGATGCTTTCGCTAAAGCATGGTTTAAGCTTACACACCGTGATATGGGACCAACTTCTCGCTATTTAGGTAAAGATATTCCTACGCAAGAATTTGTTTGGCAAGATCCGCTTCCAAAAGCTGATTATGCTCCTTTAAGTGAAACAGATATCAATTCATTAAAAGCAGATATTTTACAATTAGGTTTATCTACTTCTGAATTAGTTGGAACTGCTTGGGCTTCTGCTTCAACTTTCCGTGGATCAGATAAAAGAGGTGGAGCTAACGGATCTCGTATTCGTTTAGAACCAATGAAAAACTGGGAAGTAAATAATCCAGTTCAATTATCTAAAGTTTTAGCTGTTTACGAAAAATTACAGGCTGAAGTTAAAAAAGCAGGTAAAATGGTGTCTATTGCAGATTTAATTGTTTTAGGTGGAGCTGTAGGTATTGAGAAAGCTGCAAGTGATGCAGGAACTCCAGTTTCTGTTCCTTTTGCTCAAGGTAGAGTAGATGCTTCGCAAGAACAAACAGATGTTGATTCTATCAAATGGTTAGAACCAATTGCAGACGGATTTAGAAATTATAGAAAATATCCAAACCCACATGTTTCTACAGAATCTTTATTAATTGATAAAGCACAATTATTAACATTAACTTCTCCAGAAATGACTGTTTTAATTGGTGGTTTACGTGCAATTAATATCAATTATAATGGTGATAAACATGGAGTTTTAACAGATCGTCCAGGACAATTAACTAACGATTTCTTCGTTAATTTATTAGATATGGCTACGCAATGGAAAGCTATGGACGAATCTAAAGAGGTTTATTTAGGATCTAATAGAAAAACAGGACAAGCTAAATGGACTGGAACTCGTAATGATTTAGTTTTTGGTTCTAATTCAGAATTAAGAGTTATTGCTGAAGTTTATGCTTCTGCAGACGCAAAAGAGAAATTCTTAAACGATTTCGTTGCTGCTTGGAATAAAGTAATGAACGCAGATCGTTTTGATTTGAAATAATTAATTTGGTTGTTTTTAGAGAAAGGCCCAAGTGTTTTTAAATACTTGGGCTTTGTTTTTTTAGTGTCTTTTTTGCTGAGGTAATATCAATACAGGAACATCTGAGTGATAAGATAGTTGTTTACTTAAACTTGAGGTAAATAAGCGTTCAAAGAAATTTAACTGGCGTTTTACAATACACATTACATCTATTAAATGTTCGTCAATGAAATAGAAAACACTTTCTTCTAAATTAGGGTTGAGAACTGTATAAATTTTAACCTTATCATTGTTAAAATAATCTTTCCATTTTTTTATAATCTCAACTATTGCTTTATTTTCTTTACGAAGAACATGAAGTAATTTTACTTCTGCATTTAAATTAGTTGCAATTTTAATAATACGATCTATACCTTCTTTATCCGATTCATTTAAAAGTGTTGCAAATCCAAACGAAAAAAGACTTCTGAATTTAGCATTAGCAGGTACACTTAAAACAGGTATGTCAATACTATTTATTACGTTTACAGTGTTTGAACCCAATAATTTCTTTTCTAAAGAATGATCACCATTGGTACCCATTACAACAAAATCTATTATTTCTTCTTTAATAATTCTCTTCATGTTTGAAAGTAGTAAACCTTCTTCAAATAAATAAGTAAGTTTTACATCTTCCATTTCATATTCAGTTGCAATAGCACGCAAATGAGGACCTTCGTTTTTATAACGTTCAAAATTATTTAGTTCAATACTTTCATAAACACCTTGTATTAAATCTGGTTGGCCACTACTTGTAGTTGAAATGATTGGCATTTCGTAAGAATGTAAAATAAAAATTTCAGCATTAATACTTTTTGCTAAATGCAAGGCATAAACAAAAGCATTAGTTGCGGTTTTAGAAAAATCTGTAGGAAAAAGTATTTTTTTCATGATATAGTTCTTTAGTTAACCTAAAATACAAAAAAAGACTTATGAAAGCAACTGATTGTTTAGAATTTCATTAAAATTGCATTCGTTTTAATTGTTTAAATAATTGTACTTTTGTTGTAAATTTTTAATGTATGATTCTACAAGATACTATAGTTGCTCTGGCAACTCCTTCCGGAGCTGGTGCTATTGCTATAATTCGTGTTTCTGGACCAAAAGCTATTGAAATTGTTGCTTCTTTATTTCAATCAATTAAAGGCAAAGATTTAGCTAAACAAAAATCGCATACTTTACATTTGGGACATATTGTTGAAGGAACTAAAGTGTACGACCAGGTGTTAATTTCTTTATTTAAAGGAACTAATTCATACACAGGTGAAC
>NZ_CANRNX010000061.1 GCF_947632075.1 uncultured Flavobacterium sp. | reverse complement strand
TCTTCTAATAATTGGTCAGCTGCTTCTAAAATTGAAATCAACATGCCTTTCATATCCAAAGTTCCTCTTCCGTAAATTCGTCCATGATCAACAGCTCCACTGAACGGAGGATAGGTCCACGACGTTTGATAATCGGTTAAAGGAGTTGCTTTTTCGTTTGGTTTAAAGACTGGAGTGTAAACAGGTGGATTTGCAAAATCGTAATTGTTTACCGGAACCACATCGTAATGTGATAAAAACAATAACGGTTTTTTAGTGCTATTTTTTCCTTTCCAATGGAAAACCAATCCGTGTTCGTTAATGGTTGTAGTTTCTAAATTCTGATAAACCAACGGATAAGCTTCTTGTAAGAATTTCTGAAATTGTACAAAAGGTTCAAAATTGGTTTCGCTATATTCAACCGTACTAACTGTTGGAATTTGAATCGCTTCAGATAAACGCTTTACCGCTTTATCATTTACAGGAAATTCAGTTGGTTTTTCAGCTAAATCTTTAGTTGAAGTAAAAGGATAAGTCAATGTTTTTACTACTAAAACAGCAACAATGATTACCGCTAATACAATTATTCCTAAAAAAATCTTTTTCATAAAATATTTTTATTGATGGGTATGAATTATTAAAGTTAAGACATTTTGTTTAAAAAATGAAAGCCCAGAAAATCTGAGCCTTGTATTTATTTTTGAGATGTTTTTTCACGGAATAATGTTTCTAAATCTTTATTTTTTAGTTGAACAGATAATGTTCGAAGTCCGTTTTCTTGTGCAAAATCAAAAATAGCTGGTCGCATATCTTCATCTGCTTTGAAAACCAATTCCCACTGATTGTCGTGAATATTTTTAAACGAAACCAAATTTTTAAGGTTTGAAACAAATTGTTCCTCAATTTTAAAATCGAATTCCACTTCAATTACTTGTTCGTTTTCTGAAGAGAAAGTTTGTTGTAATAAACGATCGTCAACAATTTTACCTTTATTGATAATGATTACGCGATCGCAAATGGCTTCTACTTCTTGCATAATATGCGTAGAAAGAAAAACCGTTTTGTCTTTTCCGATGTTTTTAATCAATTCACGGATCTCAACCAATTGATTCGGGTCTAAACCTGTAGTTGGTTCATCTAAAATTAAAACATCCGGATTATGTAAAAGCGCAGTTGCCAATCCAACACGTTGACGATATCCTTTAGAGAGCTGACCGATTTTCTTTTTCGATTCAGGCGTTAAACCTGTAAGCTCAATCACTTCGCCAATTCTGCTTTTATTTACTTTATAAACATCTGCATTGAATTCTAAATATTCTTTAACGAATAAATCTAAATACAACGGATTGTGTTCAGGTAAATAACCAATAGATTTTTCAACCTGTTGGGGTTGCGTGTTTACATCGAAGCCGTTTACTAAAGCTGAACCTGAATCTGCTTCAATATAAGTAGTTAATATTTTCATTAAGGTTGATTTTCCGGCACCATTCGGACCTAAAAATCCAACAATTTCACCTTTCTTAATAGAAAAAGAAACTGCATCTAAAGCTTTTTGCTTCCCGTAAATTTTCGAAATATTTTTAACTTCTATCGACATTGTTCGTTTTAATTTGAAATCCAAAGATAACAATTCTACTTATTTCTTAGTGTAGCGATGTTGAAATTAATTTGATAAAATTCAGTTGTTTTAAATAAAAATGATTTCTTTATTTCTCTACTATTATTCGTAAATTTGAATCTTATTAAACTAATCCAAAAAACATGAAAAAATGTATTTATTTAATTTCAGGTGTTTTTACTTTTCTTGTAGTGGGATGTAAAAAGGCTGATTTTAAACCTGAATTACAAAATCCTGAATATAAGATTGATGAGAGTGTAATTAATCAACATGCGATTAATAATAAGGATAGCCTAAGTTTTGAATATGGACAAACCATTTCTTCAGGTTTGTTTTCAAGTACAAATAAACGGTTTTATGTAATTAACTATTTTGTAGATTCTGAAGATAAATATTCAGATAAAGAACTTGAAGAAATGGCAAGTGAACTGAATAATTTAGCTAAAGAAAATTTAGTTAATATTAATGAATTTGATGCTGTTGAAATTCGATTTCAAAATTCAAATAAAGAAATTTTTAAAGAAGTTGCTTTCAAAATAAAAAAGTAAGACTTCTAAAACAATAAATAAAGTAGATGACAAATTCTTCAGAATTAAAAACTTGGTTAAACGATTTTCAATTAGCACATCCATTGGTAATTGCAGGTCCGTGTAGTGCCGAAACCGAAGAACAAGTTTTAAAAATAGCACATGAATTAAAAGATTCTGACGTAAGTATTTTACGTGCTGGAATTTGGAAACCAAGAACACGTCCAGGCGGATTCGAGGGAGTTGGCGAAATCGGTTTAAAATGGTTGAAACGCGCCAAAGAAGAAACAGGTTTGTTAATTGCCACGGAAGTAGCAACGGCAAATCACGTAAAATTAGCTTTGGAATATGATCTAGATGTACTTTGGATTGGTGCGCGTACAACGGCTAATCCGTTTGCGGTGCAAGAAATTGCAGATGCACTTCAAAATACAGATAAAATAGTTTTGGTTAAAAATCCGGTGAATCCTGATTTATCGTTATGGTTAGGCGGAATTGAACGTTTGTATAATGCCGGGATTAAAAAACTAGGTGTTATTCATCGTGGATTTTCATCTTACGAAAAAACGAAATACAGAAACATTCCGGAATGGCAAATTCCAATCGATTTAAGAAATCGTTTTCCAGATTTACCTTTGATTTGTGACCCTTCTCACATTACCGGAAACAGAAATATGATTCAAGAAGTTTCACAACAAGCACTGAATTTAAATTACGACGGATTGATTATTGAAACACATATCGACCCGGATAATGCTTGGAGTGACGCAGCGCAACAAGTAACTCCAACCACTTTAAAGCAAATTTGTAAAGATTTGGTGGTTCGAAAAAAGAATGAAGAATCTAATAATTACAATACCGAATTAGAAAACCTTCGTTTAAAAATAGACGATTTAGACGATAAGCTTGTTGATATTTTATCAAAACGTATGAAAATTGTTGATGAAATTGGAAACTTGAAAAAAGAACATAATGTTTCGGTTTTACAAAACGAGCGTTGGCAATCTATCATTAATAGAATGAAATCTGAAGAAAATCAGAAGGGATTAACCGAAGACTTTATTTTGCAATTATTCAAACTAGTTCATCAAGAAAGTATTTCACATCAAAATAAAATCATCAATAAGAAATAAATTTAATGACAGATTTTTATATAAAGTTTCATATTCCTATCAATAACAATATCTTTGCAGTATGAAGGGAATAGTTTACAAATCTACAGGAAGTTGGTACACGGTAAAAACCGAGTCGGGAGAATTTTTAGAATGCCGAATCAAAGGTAAGTTTAGAATGAAAGGTATTAAAAGTACCAACCCAATTGCTGTAGGTGATTATGTTGATTACGATTTAGATGAAACCGCAGATGTGGTTACTGGTGTAATTACTAACATTCATGATCGTAAAAATTATATCGTTCGTAAATCGGTAAACCTTTCAAAGCAATTACATATTATTGCATCAAACATTGATCGTTTGTTTATTTTAGTAACGATTAATAATCCAGTTACAACAACAAGTTTTATCGATCGATTGTTGGTTACTGCAGAAGCTTATGGAATTGAAGCAATTATTGTGTTTAATAAAGTAGATACGTTTGACGAAGCAACTTTAGACGAGCAATTGTTCTTGCAACATATTTATACAGAAATCGGATATCAATGTATTCGTGTTTCTGCTGCAGAAGGAAAAGGTTTAGATAAACTGAAAGATTTAATGCGCGATAAAGTTTCTATGTTTACCGGACATTCTGGAGTTGGGAAATCGACTTTAGTTAATGCGTTAGAACCTTCATTAAACTTAAAAACCAAACAAATTTCAGAACAACATCAACAAGGACAACATACCACAACATTTGCAGAAATGTTTGATTTGTCTTTCGGAGCTAAAATTATAGATACACCAGGTATTCGTGGATTTGGAATTGTTGAAATGGAAAAACCTGAAATTGGCGATTATTTTCCAGAGTTTTTTGCTTTAAAAGATCAATGTAAGTTTAATAATTGTTTACATAAAGAAGAACCGCATTGCGCAATAAAAGACGCTTTAGATAACGATGCTATTTTTTGGTCGCGATACAAAAGCTATATTCAAATTTTAGATGGTGAGGAAGAACATTATCGTACAGATATTTATGCAGACGGACGTAATCAAGAAGAATAATGAAAATAGTTATACAACGCGTTTCGGAAGCTTCGGTAACAATTAACAATGAAAAAGTTGCTGAAATCAATCAAGGGTTGGTAGTTCTTTTAGGAATTGAAGATGCCGATACCGATGATGATATCAAGTGGTTATCTAGTAAAATTGTAAATCTTCGCATTTTTAACGATGAAAATGACGTGATGAATTGTTCTGTTAAAGATGTGAATGCTGATGTTATTTTAGTTTCTCAATTTACGCTTCATGCATCAACCAAAAAAGGAAATCGTCCTTCGTACATTAAAGCATCAAAACCTGATTTTGCAATTCCTATGTACGAAAAATTTATCCAACAATTAGAAGTTGATTTAGGTAAGAACATTCAAACCGGTCAATTTGGTGCCGATATGAAAGTTGCTTTAATAAACGACGGACCTGTTACAATAGTAATTGATTCGAAAAATAAAGAATAAATAATTATATTTGTCTAAACCAAAATCACTTATGACGAATAAAATTATACTTCTGTTGGGATTAGTGTTTGCTATTCCCTTTTTTTGTTTTTCTCAACAAAAGTTGGATTTTGAATTGAATTCTATATCTCCAGATTTTATTAAAGATTCTGATATCATTACTGTTGATAAAAAAATAGAAATTGAAATAATTAATCAAAATACAAGTAAAGAAAAATTTTCTGAAACATTCTTATTATTTGATAAAAACGGCTTAAAAAATTTTAAAAATGGAACTAGTTATGATAATCTTACCAAACTCGATTCTATCAATGTTAAAATTTATGATGCAAACGGAAATTTTGTAAAAACGTATTATAAACAAAATTTTTCAGATGTCACAATTTCAGATGGTTATTCGCTTTATAATGACAATCGTGCCAAATTAATCAAACTTGATTATGCCAAATATCCTTTTTTTGCTAAAATTGAATATTATAAAACTAATGATTTTACTATTTTCATCAATCCTTTTTTTGCACTTGAACGAGAAAATCATAAAGTTTTAAATACAGAATACTCTATAAAATATCCGGAAGGTTTTAATCTAAAGACTTTTGAAGTTAACTTGAAAGAATATCAAATTGAAAAAGAAATTGAACATAATAAGATTTCTTATAAAGGCAAGAATTTAGTTGCTCCAGATTTTGAGGATATGAATTTAAGGTATTTAGATTTATTGCCAGAAGTAAGATTTTCGATTGATAAATTTGCTTTATCTACCGTTCAAGGTCAGGCAAATAATTGGGATGAGTTTGCTATCTGGTATAATAATAATTTTTTAGAGGGGTTAGACGAATTACCTAAAACAACAGTTTCAAAAATGATTACTTTAACTAAGAATGCTGATTCTGAAATAGAAAAGGTGAGAATTATTTTTGATTACGTTCAAAAAAATACAAGATATGTTTCAATACAAACAGGTATTGGTGGTTGGAAACCTTTTTCTGCTGCAGAAGTTGATAAAGTTAAATACGGAGATTGTAAAGCATTAACCAATTATACTAAAGCTTTATTGAAATCTGTAGGAATAAATAGCTATTATACAATCTTATATGCTTCTAATAAAATTAAAGATATTAATGAAGATATAATTGGAATTCAAGGAAATCATGTTTTGTTGAGTTATCCTCATGAAGATGGGTTTATTTTTTTAGAATGTACAGATCAAAACGTTCCTTTCGGATATTTAAGTTCAATGACAGATAATCGAAAAGTATTGTTGGTTTCTAGTGCAGGAGCTCAGTTAGTGAAAACACAATCTTTTAAACAAAACAACAACCAAATTGAAGCTCATTTTGTTATTGATCTAACAAATATTAATGAAGTGCAAACAACTGCAGATATTTCCTTTTCAGGGCTTTTTTATAATGAAATTTTTGATTTGAATGTTCAAAATAAAGATCAAGTCAAAACATTTTTACAAAATCAATTTGCGGTTTTTAAAAATTTACAGGTTATTGATTCAGAATTCGAAAATAATATTGAGGATGTTGTGTTTAAAGAGAAAATAAAACTTACTTCTAGTTTCACAGGATCTAAAGCAGGGAATGATTTTTTAATAAATTTAAACCCTTTTTTCAAAACGATTACAGTTCCTAAAAAAGGTAAAGAAAGGAAATCTGAATTTCAGATACCTAGAAATAAAAATATTTTAATCACTACAAAATATATTTTACCTCCAAATTTAAAAATTTCGCACCTTCCTAATTCAGAAAATATTCAAACTGATTTCGGAGCATATCAAATTGATTTTTTTCAAACGAATAATGAATTGCTTTTAAAGCTGCATTATTCTGAAAATAGCGGAAACTATTCTAAAGATCAATTTCAAGAATTTAGTGATTTTGCAAATCAAGTTCAAAAAATAGATGATTCTAAATTTATAATAACATATAATAATGAATAAACTTATATTAATTTTTTTGTTTTTTGTAAGTCAAATTTTATTTTCCCAAGAATCAAAATCAGTTGACAAAAGTTTTTTTGACAATAAAAGTTATCAAAAATACTTGGGTGAAAATGCTGTAGTTGAATATGAAATAGGATATACCTATTTTTATTATAGAAAAGACGAAGTTATTTTAATAAATGAAGTTTCTACCCGTATAAAAATTCTAAATACAGATGGATTTGATTATGCAACTGTACAAATTCCACTATACCGTAATCGATATAATAAAGAATTTGTCTCTATTTCAGATGCATTTACCTATAATTTTGAAAATGGTAAGGTGGTGAAAACTGAGTTTGATTATAACAATCAATTTTTAGAACATGCGGTTGGAAATCATTGGTTTACAAGTTTTACCATGCCTAATGTAAAAGTAGGGAGTGTTATAGAGTATAAAACCATTGTTTTTTCCCCTTATCTTGATGATACACCTGAATGGTTTTTTCAGAGAGAAATTCCTGTTAAGTACAGCCGTTTCACTTTTGAAGCCCCAGCAGGAATTCGTTACATTCAATACATTAAAGGTGCAGAAAAGATAAAGACCTTCGATAAAAAAGGGAAAAATGTTTTTTATGCAAATGATGTTCCTGCAATGAAAAACGAAGGATATGTTTCTAATATCGATAACTATCGAGCTTCAGTAGTGCATTATTTTAGTGGTTACAGAGATAAAACATATAAAATTAAAGAATTCGCAGGAAACTGGGAAGATGTTTCTAAATTAATAAATGAAGAAGCAAAATATATTGAAATTTTAAAGAATAGCTACTTTGCAAAATTCAAAACAGATCAGTTATTAAATGATAAAACTTTTGTTAATGATAAGGAAAAGATTATAGAAATATTAAATTATGTTCAAAATAATATTCAGTGGAATAATATAGTTAGTTTAAAAACGAACAATGATTTAAATAAAGCATTTGACATAAAAAAAGGAAATACTGCAGAGATAAATTTAGTGCTAATTTCAATGCTAAGGCACGCAGGCTTTAAAGCTAATCCTATAATTTTAGCAACTAAACAAAAAGGAATTTCTTACATTCCACACCCAGATGCGTTTAATAATGTTATTGTAGGTGTAGAGTTTAACAATGAAGTACTTTTATTAGATGGTTCAAACAAATTCTCAACCTTAAACGTTATACCTTTGATAAATACAAATTGGTATGGAAGGTTAATTAGAGAAGATAATTCTTCAAAAGAAATTAATCTTGAACCTACGATTGAGTCTAAAAGAACCGTAAATTCGTATTTAAATTTTAATGTAGATAACAAAAGTTTAAATGGAACAATTCGAGATGTTTATACAAATTATGAAGCTTTTCTTTTAAGAGATAAATTTCAAAACTTAACAGAAGAAAAAATTAAAAAAGCTTTAGAAAATAAATATCAAATTCAAATTGATTCTTTAAGTGTTTCCAATTTAGATCAAAATAATGAGAACCTAATTGAATTTTACAAATTCACAAAAGATGACGCGTTTGAGATATTTGGCGATAAAATTTATTTCAGTCCGGCTTTTATTTTTGAAATGACATCTAATATTTTTAAACAAGAAGTTAGAAATTATCCAATCGATTTTTCATATCCAAATAAAAATTCATTTTCAATTACTTATAATATTCCAGAAGGATATGCGTTAGAATCATTACCAAAAAATCGAAAAATTGAATTAGAATCAAAAGTTTTTGATGTAAATTGGAGTTTTGTAAATGATTCAAAACGAATACTTTTTAAACTAAATGTTAATTATAATAAAGCAATGATAGATTCAAATGAATATGATAATATTAAACGTGCATTTGAAGAATTAATTAAGTTTATGGATGAGAAGGTGGTACTTAAAAAAGTTTAAATTTTAATAAATGAAATTTGAGAATTTATCTTTGAAAAATTTTATAAATTGATTCGAAAAATAAAGAATAAAATTCTTTTCTAAATTTGTTACCTTTAGAAAGTTTTAATTCCCAAAATATGAAAGAAAAGGTATCATACATAATTGCTGGCTTTATTGTATATTTTGTTCTTGGATTAATAATTAGCTACACATCATATTCTGAAATGAATTGGAAATTTATCTTTTTCTGGATGGTATCAATGACTTTAGCTGATTTTTTTATTTTACGAAACTTAAAAAAAAGACTATCTAAAAAACACGATAAAAATGCTTAAAAAACTTTTTTTTTACACAGCAGTTTACGCTTTAATCACATTTTTACTTTCAAACGATTGGGATTGTATTCTTGATCCAGATAGTTATTGTTTGATTAATGTTGGATCAAAATATGTTATATTTTTGATTTTGATTTTTATTTTCGATAAATACATTAAAAAATTAATTTTCAAAAATGAAAAGTAAAGCAGTACATTTATTAGTTGCATTAGTAATTTACGGATTTTTCTACGGAATTATTTTATATTATTTCGGAGAAGGAATTCCGACACAAATTTTTTGGTCGCAAGTTTTTATCTTCGGATTTTTAATGGCTTTGGCAGAAGTTTTTGTGTTTGATAAAATCAGAAAAAGAAGAAAAAAGAAATAAAATGGATTTAAAAAACGCGCAATTAGACGTTGATACTTGGATTAAAGAACACGGCGTTCGTTATTTTAACGAACTGACAAACATGGCGCAACTTACAGAAGAAGTAGGAGAAGTTGCCCGAATTATTGCACGTCGTTATGGTGAGCAATCTGAAAAAGAAAGCGATAAAAATAAAGATTTAGGTGAAGAATTAGCCGATGTTGTTTTTGTAGTTCTTTGTTTAGCTAACCAAACGGGAGTTGATTTACAAGCGGCTTTCGATAAAAAAATGGATTTGAAAACCAAACGCGACCACGATCGTCATCACAACAACGAAAAATTAAAATAATACATATGAACATACGATTGCATCCTGACTTATTTAAAACGAATGAAACCATTGTTTTATCTGGAAGTAAATCAGAAACCAATCGTATGTTTTTACTTCAAGCACTTTTTCCTGAAATTAAAATCGAGAATATTTCAAATTCCGATGATAGTTTAGCAATGGAAAAAGCTTTAAAATTTCCTTCTGAAATTGTCGATGTGCATCATGCCGGAACAGCGATGCGTTTTCTTACTGCTTTTTTTGCAACCCAAGAAAATCATGAAGTTGTTTTAACCGGATCTTCTCGAATGCAAGAACGTCCCATTCATATTTTGGTTGAAGCTTTGAAAACTTTAGGAGCAGATATTCAATACAAAAACAAAGAAGGTTTCCCGCCTTTAAAAATTATAGGTAAAAAACTACAATCTAAAAAGATTGCAATTCCTGCCGATATTAGTAGTCAATACATTTCTGCATTATTACTTATTGCGCCAAAATTAGAAAATGGTTTGTGGCTTGAATTAATTGGTGAACAAACTTCACTTCCTTATATTAAAATGACGTTAGCGCTTTTAAACGAATTAGGAGTTGAAACAACTTTTGTAGGAAATCAAATTCGAGTTTTTCCGAAACAAAAAGTAGAATCTAAAGTAATTACCGTCGAATCAGATTGGTCTTCGGCTTCTTATTTTTTTGAATTAATTGCTTTTTCAAAAATTGGAACGTCATTAAAAATTCAAAAACTAAAATCGAAATCATTACAAGCAGATCGAGCTGTGGTTGAAATTTTTGAACAATTCGGAGTTCAAACCCAATTCCTTCCGAATAACGAAATTCAAATTACCAAAGTAAGTAATCAACTTCCTTCTGAAATCACTTTGAATTTAATTGAATGTCCTGATATTGCCCAAACCATTGCAGTTACTTGTTTTGGTTTAGGAATCCAAGCTAATTTAACCGGACTTCATACGTTGAAAATTAAAGAAACGGATCGTTTGGTTGCTTTAAAAAACGAATTAGAAAAATTTGGTGCAGAAGTTGAAATAACAATTGATTCTCTTTTCTTACGTAAAAGAAATCTACAAAATAAATTACCAGAAAATGTTTTGGTAAAAACTTATCAAGATCACCGAATGGCAATGGCTTTTGCACCGTTGGCTTTATTTACTGCGATAGAAATAGAAGATGCAGAAGTAGTTTCTAAATCATATCCGAAATATTGGGATGATGTTTTTTCGTTGTTTATTTAATATGATGTTTAAATCATCTAAGGTTTTAAAATATTGCTTACTTTTATAAGCAAACTTTAAAAAGAAGAATTATGAAAAAACTTATTTTGTCATTATCAGTTTTATTAGCGTTTGCGTCGTGTAATAAAGTTACTATTAATGATGATGAGATTATTGAAACACATGTTTTAACGAAAGAAGAGCAAGAGAAATTAACACCAGATAAAGTTATTGCAGATTTGATTGCTGGTAATAAAGATTTTACTGAAGATAATTTAACTGTTCGTAATTCTACAAAATTGGTTCGTGAAGCTGCATTAGGACAGTATCCAGAAGCTGTTGTGCTTTCTTGTTTAGATTCACGTGTTCCTGTTGAAGATGTTTTTCATAAGGCAATCGGTGAAATTTTCGTTGCTCGTGTTGCCGGAAATATTATAAATCCAGATATTTTAGGAAGCCTTGAATATGCTTGTAAAGTTTCAGGTTCTAAGGTGATTGTAGTTTTAGGTCATGAATATTGCGGTGCAATTAAATCAAGTATCGATGGAGTAAAACTTGGTAACATCACAACAATGCTAGAGAAAATAGAACCAGCAATTGTAGAAGCGAAACAAAATTTTAAAGGTGAAGCTAATGCTAAAAATCCTGAATTTGTTGATGAAGTTTGTAAATTCAATGTTTTTAATTCTATAGAAGAAATTCGTAAGCACAGTCCAATTCTTAAAGAGATGGAAGATAATAAAGAAATTAAAATTGTTGGGGCTGTTTATGATATGAAAACTGGAAAAGTAAATTTCTTAGATTAATCAAATTCTACCTTTGTTTACTTGGTGTTTCTTCATGTAAATAAAAATAAAGTGCTTTTTACTTGACAACGCCTATTTTCAAGTCGTATATTTGCAGGCTCGAAGTTTTAGTGCTAAACTTCAGATAAACAATTAAATCAAAGCAACAAAAATATGAAGTTATCTAATTTCAACTTTAACTTACCAGAAGAGTTGTTAGCTGAATTTCCAGCTGAAAACAGAGATGAGTCTCGTTTAATGGTTATTAACCGTAAAGCAGGAACGATCGAACACAAATTATTTAAAGATGTGATTGATTATTTCGAAGAAGGAGATGTAATGGTTTTAAATAACACTAAAGTTTTTCCTGCTCGTTTATACGGAAATAAAGAAAAAACTGGTGCTCGTATTGAAGTTTTCTTATTAAGAGAATTAAATGCAGAACAACGTTTGTGGGATGTTTTGGTTGATCCAGCTCGTAAAATCCGTATCGGAAATAAATTGTATTTCGGTGATGATGATTCATTAGTAGCTGAAGTAATTGATAACACAACTTCTCGTGGTAGAACTTTACGTTTTTTGTATGATGGTTCTTACGAAGAATTCAGAAGTAAATTAACAGAACTTGGAGAAACTCCAATTCCTAAATATATTACACGTGAAGTAACTCCAGAAGATGAAGAACGTTACCAAACAATTTATGCTACTGAGGAAGGAGCTGTTGCTGCACCAACTGCAGGTTTACACTTTTCTAAACATTTATTAAAACGTTTAGAAATTAAAGGTGTTGAATTTGCTAAAGTAACTTTGCATATTGGTTTAGGAACTTTTAATCCAGTTGAAGTAGAAGATTTATCTAAGCACAAAATGGATTCTGAAGAATTAATCATTTCAGAAGAAGCTTGTGAGATTGTAAATAAGGCAAAAGAACGTAAAAGTAAAATTTGTGCTGTAGGAACAACTTCAATGCGTGCTTTAGAAAGTTCAGTTTCATCAAACAGAACATTAAATCCTTACACAGGTTGGACGAATAAATTTATTTTTCCTCCGTATGATTTCAGTATTGCAGACTGTATGATTACAAACTTCCATATGCCAAAATCTACATTGTTAATGATGATTTCAGCATTCTGCGGTCATGACTTAATGATGGAAGCTTATAAAGAGGCAATCAAAGAAGGATATAAATTCTATTCTTACGGAGACGCGATGTTAATCATCTAATCTTATTTAAAATAAAAAAAACTCATCTGATAAAGATGAGTTTTTTGTTTATTTAATTTTGTATACGAGTTTTACAGTAATAGTTGCGGTTTTGTTTTTGGCTGAAGTATTAAAAGAGCCACCCCATGAATAATCTTCTGATGAGTTTTGAGCAATAATTTGAAAAACGCCCATATCCGACTTTTTTAAATCACCAAGTTTACTACCTGCATTGTCAGCAATGTTTTCTGCTCTTAACTTTGCGTCTTTAGTTGCTTCTGCTACCATTTCTAATTTTAATTCCGAAAGTTTCGTGTAGTAATATTCTGGAGCGCTCGAATAAAGCTCAACGCCTGAGTTTATTAATTCAGTAACTTCTCTTGAAACATTTTCAATTTTCGAAACTTCTTTACTTTCAACCTGTACACTCTGAGTTAAATTATAACCGTTAAAAGTTTGGCTTCTTGTGTTGTAATATTCATCGGTTACGGTTGTGTATTCTTTATTAATTGAAACGGCAGAAAAAATAATTTCAGATTCTTGAACTCCTTTTTTTAGTAAATAGTCCAAAATGGCTTTTCTGTCGTTTTCAAGTTCAGAATAAGCCTCTTTCAAATTGTAACTTTTTTTAGAAAACGAGCTGTTCCAAACAATTAAATCCGAAACGAAATCTTTTGAGCCTAATCCTGTAACGCTAATGGTATCGTTGCTGTTGTTTCTGTTTTTAAAAGCATTAGTAAGTAAAAGTGTAGAAAATACTACTGCCAAACTAATAATTAAAGGGGTGAAATAATTTTTCATAAAATAATTTTTTATATAAAGATAAAAAAAAGGGCGTTCCCTCGCTTATTATATAGATTAAAATTACATTTAGCGGAAATGCTCGGTCGGGCTTTCCGCTAAATCTTTTTAAGTTGCCCGAGCGGAGTCGAAGGCAACATAAAA
>NZ_CANRNX010000060.1 GCF_947632075.1 uncultured Flavobacterium sp. | reverse complement strand
CATTTATCAATCTTTTTTAGTTACCTACAATCGATTTATAAATGTCGTTCCCATTAGCAAACAAAAGCAATGCGATAAGTATTACAAAACCAACTGTTTGGGCATATTCCATAAATTTATCACTTGGTTTACGTCCTGAAATTATTTCATATAATAAAAACATCACGTGTCCTCCGTCTAATGCCGGAATCGGTAATAAGTTCATTACACCAAGCATAATTGATAATAAAGCCGTAATGCTCCAAAACGCTTCCCAGCTCCAAGTTTGTGGAAAAATATCAAATATAGCTTTAAAACCACCAACTCCTTTATAAGCTCCGGTCTCTGGAGAAGCAATCAATTTTAATTGTTTTCCATATCCTACCAATTTATCAACTCCCATTTGAAGACCAACTGGAATCGATTCTACTAAAGAATATTGATCAGCACTTAATTTAAACAAACCTAACTTTTCAGCGTCGTTTAGATTAAGTATCGCTGGTGCAACACCAATTTTTCCATCAGCATTTACATTTAAAGAAATGTTTGTAATAACACCATCTCTTTTAACATTTGCAGGAATTGATTGATTAGCATATTTCTTCAAAACAACCTCAACCTGGTCATAATATTTTATTTCTTCACCATTTACAGAAACTAAGAAATCTTTTTCTTTTAGATTTTCTTTATTTGTAGAATCATCAGAAAAACCTCCAACAATAAAAGGCATACGAGGCATTACTAATTTTTCGTCTTTATTTTCAACAATTCCCTTTACAAAATCAACAGGTAATTGAATGATTTTCTCTTCACCACCTCTATTAACAACAATTTCTTTAGCTGTCAACATTTTATTTTGAGCCTGATCGAAACGTTCTAATTTTTCGCCATCAACAGAAACGATTTTATCTCCAGATTGCATACCTGCATTTTTTAACACATCGTACGTAACCCAAACACCATCTTTCAAACTGTTGTTTGCGATGTATTTATCTCCGTAGAAATAAGTCATTCCAATATATATAACAAATGCCAGAATGAAGTTTACTGTAACTCCACCCAACATAATAATCAAACGTTGCCAAGCTGGTTTTGAACGAAATTCCCAAGGTTGCGGTTCTTGTTTCATTTGTTCGGTATCCATACTTTCGTCAATCATACCAGCGATTTTCACATATCCCCCTAAAGGTAACCAACCAATTCCGTAAACGGTATCACCGATTTTCTTTTTGAAAAGTGAAAATTTCACATCAAAAAACAAGTAAAATTTCTCAACTCGAGTTTTAAATAATTTAGCAGGAATAAAATGTCCTAATTCGTGTAAAACGATTAATAAAGATAAACTCAGCAAAAACTGAGTTAATTTAATTACAATATCCATTTTAATAAATAAGATTTATTTTTAAGTTAAGCAAAAGTAAGATTTTAGTTCAACTATACGTCAAACAAAATTTAAAGTATTAGTTTTTTATAAATTTTTTATGAAAAATTCCGAAGTCAGTGGTAATTACAGCAATATAATTTCCGCTTGATAAATGAGAAACTTCAATTGGATTTGATTGGTTATCCAACAATCGTTGTCCGTTTATTGAAAAAACATCAATCGCTTTAATTTCAAAATCTCCTGTTTTTTCAATTTTTAAAATATCATCAACAGGATTTGGAGTCACTTGTAAATTATTCGAAAGTTTATCAAATGTTTTTGAATCTAAAGTATACGAGCTGTTTTTAGTTACAATATCTTTCTCTGGATTTATAATCACATTAGTTGGTGCGTAAAAAGGTAAATCAATAATGAATTCTTGATTGTTCTGAGTATGATTTAAAACTACAGTTTCGGTTTGTCCGTTTGGTCCTTCGAATTTAATTTTAACCGGCATTTCAAAAAACGACACCGAATTATGAGAAGTTGTTTGAGATAAATTCACTCGAACTTGATTTCCGCCCAAAACCTGAACATCTGCATTATAAATTGGATATCCTTGACCATAAATCCAATCATTAAAAAACTCGGTTAAATCTTGTTCTGAAACTGATTCTAAATGCGTTTTTAATTGGGTTGTAATTGCTGTACTATAAGCTAAATTCGGATCTGCTAAATAATTTTTCATCCCTTGGTAAAAACCTTCATCACCCAAAACATACCGCAACATATGAACCACCATTGAACCTTTATTGTAAGTTAATCTTCCACTAAAAATCCGATTCGAATCGTTCGCTTGAGAATCTGTCAAATATAAATTCCCTCCGGGTTGCGACGTTATACTCTGTATTTTATCGGCTTTCCAATTTACAAAAGAACTTGGTCCATCCAAATGTTCATGAACTAAACCGTCCATATATTCAGCAAATCCTTCATTTAACCAAATATCTTTCCAAGTTCCGCAAGTGATTTTATTTCCAAACCAATGATGTGCTAATTCATGAGCAATTAATCCTCTTGAAAAATTTCCCATAAAAGAAACCGTTGTATGTTCCATTCCACCTCCCCAACCAAATTGAGCATGTCCATACTTTTCTTGATGAAACGGATAGGTTTCAAATAAACTTTCAAACAAATTCATAATTGGCAAGGTAACCGCAACTTGAGCTACTGCTGAATTATAATTTTCTGGATAAATATAATTTACAATCGGAAACGTATTAGGCTCTGTACCGGCTGTTTGTTCATAAATCTGATAATTCGTAACAGCGAAAGCTACTAAATAGGCAGGAATTGGATAATTATGTTGATAATGAACTGTTTTAGTTCCGTTTGAATTTTGAACTTCAGAAATTTCTAATCCATTGGCAACACCTTTATATTGCGAAGGAGCTGTGATAAAAAAATCGATATTCTCAATTTTATCGTTTAAATCTTGCTTACAAGGCCACCAATCACGAGCCCCAAAAGGTTCAGAAAGTGTCCACATAATTGGAGTACCAAAATGTTGGCTTATCGAAAAAGCATCATTCACAGAAGTTGGCGCACCTGAATATGTTATTTCTACTTCGCCAATCTCATTCAACAAAACCGGTTGATCCAAAGTAATATTCAACTCGTTGTTTGCTTGTGTAAAATTCAGAGCTTGATTTCCTTGTTTTACAGACGATACTACAAGCGGACTACTTAAATCGAATACAACAGAATTCATACTTCCTGACGTTGCTTTGAATCGAGTAGTTACTTTTCCAGAAATATTATAAACTCCTGGATTAACGGTTAACTCAATTTTATGATAACGAACATCGTAATTTTGTGTATTCGGATTTGCTTGAAAAAGCATCTTTTTTTGAGCAGCTTGCATTTCTCGATTTATCATCAACTGATAATCAGAATCTTTATGTGCAGTTTGTCCAAACGAAAAACTTGCAACTAACAAGCAGCTAATAAGCCATTTTAACTTCATAACTTTTTGATATATAAATCAAAAATAAGATTATTTATTTAAAGATAGCTTTGGTTTCATTTTCTAAAAGGCATTAAAAAAACAAAATGTTGCAAAAACACATTTTCCAACTATTTTTACTAAATTTGCTATCTATAAATAACTTTATTTTACCATGTTACAGATAGCATACATCAGAGAAAATCAAGAAAAAGTGATTAAAGCACTTGCTAAGAGAAATTTCGACGCAACGGAATCTATCGCATTAGTTTTGGAACTTGACGAAAAACGTAGAAGTACTCAGGTTGAATTAGATAACATTCTTGCTGAATCTAACAAGCTATCCAAAGAAATTGGTGAATTAATGAAGACTGGTAATAAAGAAGAAGCTGCTGCCATAAAAGAACAAACAGCTACTTTTAAAGAAAGTACAAAAAATCTTACCGAAGTTTTAAATTCAGTTACTGAGCAATTAACTCAAGAATTATATAAATTACCAAATACACCATCAGACATTGTACCGGAAGGTAAAACTGCAGATGACAACTTAAACGTTTTTCAATCTGGAGAAATTCCTACCTTACACGAGGGTGCAGTTCCACATTGGGATTTAATTAAAAAATACGATATCATTGATTTTGAATTAGGTACAAAAATTACAGCACCAGGTTTTCCAGTTTATAAAGGTAAAGGAGCTAAATTACAACGTGCTCTAATTTCATATTTCTTAGATAAAAATACAGATGCAGGTTATAACGAGGTTCAAGTTCCTCATTTAATCAATGAAGCTTCTGGATACGGAACTGGTCAATTACCAGATAAAGAAGGACAAATGTACCACGATGCTAAAGACGATTTATATTTAATTCCTACAGCAGAAGTTCCAGTAACAAACATTTACCGTGATGTAATTTTACAAGAAAACGAATTACCAGTTATGGTTACTGGTTATACACCATGTTTCCGTAGAGAGGCTGGTTCTTGGGGAGCTCACGTTCGTGGATTAAACCGTTTACACCAATTTGACAAAGTAGAAATTGTACGTATTGAACACCCTGAAAAATCTTACGAAGCTTTAGACGGAATGGTTGAACACGTAAAATCTATCTTAGACGAATTAAAATTACCTTACCGTATTTTACGTTTATGTGGTGGCGATATGGGATTCACTTCAGCTTTAACTTATGATTTTGAAGTATATTCAACAGCTCAAGAACGTTGGTTAGAAATTTCATCTGTTTCTAACTTCGAAACATTCCAAGCAAATCGTTTAAAATTACGTTTCAAAGGAAAAGACGGAAAAACACAATTAGCACATACGTTAAACGGAAGCTCATTAGCTTTACCACGTGTTTTAGCCGGAATTTTAGAAAACTATCAAACACCAGAAGGTATTGTTATTCCTGAAGTATTAAGAAAATATACTGGATTCGATATCATCGACTAACATAAAAACACCAATTAAAAGTTGGTGTTTTTTTATCAAAACTCAAATAATGATTATTTATAATACCACAGTAAATATAGACGAGAGCATTCACGACCAATGGTTACAATGGATGCAAAATGAACATATTGCTAACATGATTGCTACAGGTAAATTTTCTTCAGCACGATTAGTAAAAGTTTTAGTCGAAGAAGATATGGGCGGAGTAACTTATTCAGTACAATATTTCGCACCAAGCAAAGAAGCTTTAGAAGCTTATTACAACGAACATCAGTATGATTTAGATATGGAAGGAAGAAAACGTTTTGCAGACAAAATGCTAATCTTCGCAACCGAATTAGAAATCATCAGCGAACATTAATCGCCTAAACAAACAAAATGGAAAAAGTAAGAGCAAAAAAGCATTTGGGTCAGCATTTTTTAAATGACGAATCTGTCGCTAAAAATATTGCAGATGCACTTACGCTACAAGGTTACACCAAAGTTCTGGAAATTGGTCCAGGAATGGGAGTTTTAACCAAATATTTATTAGATAAACCTATCGAAACCTTTGTCGTTGAAATCGATACGGAATCTGTTGCCTATTTAGAAAAACATTATGAAAAACTTCACAATCACATTATTGGTGAAGATTTCTTAAAATACAATTTAAAAAAGGTTTTCAATGAAGAGCCTTTCGCAATCATCGGAAATTTCCCATACAACATTTCTACTCAAATTGTTTTCAGAACATTAGAAATGCGCGACCAAATCCCTGAGTTTTCAGGAATGTTTCAAAAAGAAGTTGCAGAACGTATTTGCGAAAAGAAAGGAAGTAAAACCTACGGAATACTATCAGTTCTATGTCAAGCTTTTTACGATGTAGAATATTTATTCACCGTTTCTGAACACGTTTTTACTCCTCCACCCAAAGTAAAATCAGGAGTTATGCGTATGATTCGTAAAGAAAACTACCATTTACCTTGTAATGAAAAATTATTTTTTACGGTAGTAAAAACAGCTTTCAATCAGCGTAGAAAAACCCTAAGAAACAGTATTAAGAGTTTAATTAATGACGAGATTAAAGACGAAGAAATCTTTAATTTACGCCCAGAGCAATTAGGATTCGAAGAATTTATAACCATCACTCAAAAAATAGAAGCCCATGGAATTCAAAATCAGTAAAGAATTTATCACGGAAATTGAGTTATTAATTTCTGAAAAAAACGAGCAAGAAATACTTTTACTGCTCGAGGATATTCACTTTGCTGATATTGCCGAATTGATGAATGAACTAAAAGAAGCAGATGCAGGATATCTGTTTAAAATTTTAGAGTCAGAAGTCAGTTCAGAAATTCTTTTAGAACTTGATGAAGAAGTTCGTGAAAAGATCTTAAGCGAACTTTCGGCTAAAGAAATTGCCGAAGAGTTAGATGAGATGGATACCGATGACGCGGTAGATATTATTGCCGAGCTTTCTGAAGAAATGAAAGACGAGGTAATTTCCGAACTTGAAGATTTTGAACACGCCAAAGACATTGTTGAACTTTTGCGTTACGATGAAGATACTGCCGGAGGTTTAATGGCCAAAGAGTACATTCAGGTGAACGAAAATTGGAATGTTTTAACGTGTATTCAAGAAATTCGTAAACAAGCCGAAAACGTTTCACGAGTACATTCCATCTACGTTGTTGACGATGAAGAACGCTTAAAAGGTCGTTTGTCTCTGAAAGATTTAATTACCTCTTCAACAACAACAAAAATCAAAGATATCTTTATTCCAAAAGTTGATTACGTTAAAGTTGACACTGAAGATACCGAAGTTGCTCGAATCATGCAAAAGTACGATTTAGAAGCCATTCCGGTTGTAGATGAAACCAATCGTTTAGTAGGAAGAATAACCATTGACGATATCGTTGACGTTATTAAAGAAGAAGCAGATCGTGATTATCAAATGGCGGCCGGTATCTCACAAGACGTTGAAGCAGATGATAGCATTTGGGAATTAACTAAAGCTCGTTTACCATGGTTATTATTAGCTTTAATGGGAAGTTTTGTAGCCGTAAACGTTTCACAAAGCTTTAGCGATGCCATGGAAAAATATAAAATCTTATTTTTCTTTACGCCATTAATTGCTGCGATGGCCGGAAATGTTGGTGTACAATCCTCAGCAATTATTGTACAAGGTTTGGCTAACAATTCACTAACCGGTTCTTTATTTAAACGATTAGCAAAAGAAATGCTATTAAGTTTATTTAACAGTACTATTTTAGCTATAATTCTATTATTTGGAACTCATTTTTTAATGGAAACCAGTTACGAAATGTCATTTACCATCGGAACGGCCTTGGTTATGGTAATGATCATTGCCAGTTTAATCGGAACTTTTGTTCCTATTTTGTTAAACCGTTATGGAATTGATCCTGCAATTGCAACCGGACCATTCATCACAACAAGCAATGACATCTTCGGAATTTTTATTTATTTTACTATTGCAAAAATCATTTTAGGTTTTTAAAATAATACAAAAAAACACCAAAAAAAGCTTAGCTTTTTTTGGTGTTTTTTTGTATTATTCTTCATCTGAAAAATATTCTTGAGCAGGTGTATCAAAATCATCAATTCTACTATCTTTTTTAGGTTTCGAATTTGTGTTTTTTAATGTTTCAGCTACTTGATTACTCGCTGCAAAAGAAGTAATCATACTATTCAACATATCATTTGCTGCATGAGGGGAGTTAGGTAACAAAATTAAGTTAGAGTTGTTTTCTGCACCAATTGCTTGTAATGTATCATAGTGTTGCGTAACTACAATTAAAGCAGAAGCTTCCTGAGAACCAATACCAACTTTATTTAAAACATCAACACTTTCAACTAAACCACGAGCAATTTCTCTACGTTGATCTGCAATACCTTGTCCTTGTAATCGTTTTGATTCTGCTTCAGCTTTAGCTTTAGCAACAATTCTAATTCTGCTTGCTTCAGCTTCATATTCTGCAGCAGTTTTTTCACGATCCGCCGCGTTAATACGGTTCATTGCATTTTTAACCTGAATATCAGGATCAATATCTGTAATTAATGTATTAATGATATCGTATCCGTAAGCAATCATTGCCTCGTTTAATTCACGTTTAACAGCAATTGCAATGTCATCTTTACGTTCAAAAACGTCATCTAATTTTAATTTAGGAACTTCTGCACGAACAACATCAAATACATAAGAAGTAATTTGATCATGGGGATATTCCAATTTATAAAAAGCTTCGTAAACGCGATCTTGAACTACTTTAAATTGAACTGAGACTTTCATTTTAACGAAAACGTTATCTTTAGTTTTAGTTTCAATTATAACGTCTAGTTGTTGGATACGTAAATTAACACGACCGGCAATTCTATCTACAACCGGAATTTTTAATTGTAATCCTGATTGACGAATGGAATTATATTTTCCGAAACGCTCAACAATAACTGCACTTTGTTGTTTTACAGTAAAAAAAGAACTTAAAAATAAAACAACAACAATAAAAATGAATACATAAAGAATCATCTGATATAATTTTAAAATTTATGAAAAATACGTAAATTATTTCTTATTTTTTATTAAAAGTAATTTTAATTTTAAGAGTATTTAAAATATCAACATATTCGCTAAACTCAGGATTCATTTCTAATATTATATCAGTAAACTGCGAAGCATCGGCCTCAATTACCATTTCCGCATTGTTTTCAGTTATAATTTTTCCATTAACTTCTGTATCAAATAAAACTAATTTAACTACATTTCCTGAACGTTGAAAAGCTTGTTCTGTTTCTATTACATTACACGTTGCTTCTTCATGTTCAAAGAAAATAGCTGAAGTATTATTTAATAATCTAATAAAATCTAATTCACAACCTTCTGTATGTGGATAATCAAAAGAATAAACATTTATAAGTGCATTACCAAGATCAATTTTATTCGGAATCCATTCTACAATTGTAGGTTTTATATCATCAGATTTAGAACTTGAATCATCAGAAGAACAAGCGAATAATAAACTCAACGTTGGTAAAATAAATAATAATTTTTTCATTTGTTTGTATTTTTGTTTAAACCAAAAATAAAAAATCCTATTGTAATAATAGGATTTTTTGTTATTTTAATTTATATGTATTTGAAATTCTGTTTAATACTTCATCTTTTCCTAACATAGAAATAATTTCAAATAAATCTGGTCCTTTCATAGCACCGACAATTGAAACTCGTAATGGTTGCATAATTTTACCCATTGGAAGTTCGTTAGTAGAAATCCATCCTTTAACTATATTTTCGATATTTTTAGGTTCGAAATTATCAATACTTTTTAAAACTTCAGCAACTTGATTTAATAAATCATTAGTATCTTCTTTCCAATTTTTTAAAGCTTTAGGATCAAATTCTGTGGGTGCAACAAAGAAGAAATCAGATAAATCATACAATTCAGTTACAAAATTAGCACGATCTTTTACTAACGACACCACTTTTTGTACATATTCCTTGTTTGTATTTACATCTTTAGCTTCTAAAATAGGTAAAAACAAATCGGCTAATTCGCTATCAGATTTAGTAATTAACCATTGGTGATTAAACCATTTATTTTTTTCGGGGTCGAATTTCGCACCAGATTTATTTACACGCGTAATATCAAAACTGTTAATCAATTCATTCATCGTATAAATTTCCTTTTCAGTACCGTCATTCCAACCTAATAAAGCTAAAAAATTAACAACTGCTTCTGGAAAATATCCTTTTTCTCTGTATCCCGAAGAAATTTCTCCTGATTCTGATTTCCATTCTAATGGGAAAACAGGGAAACCTAATTTATCACCATCACGTTTAGATAATTTACCGTTTCCTACAGGTTTTAAAATTAATGGCAAATGTGCGAATTCTGGAGCTTCCCAACCAAAAGCACGGTATAACATAAAGTGAAGTGGAAGAGAAGGTAACCATTCTTCACCACGAATAACGTGAGAAGTTTCTTGCAAATGATCGTCAACAATATTAGCTAAATGATATGTTGGCATTCCGTCTGATTTGAAAAGTACTTTATCATCTAACAATGAAGTATTAAATTTTACTTCACCACGAACCAAATCATTTACAACTAAAGTTTCATCTACAGGTGTTTTAAAACGAATTACGTAAGGATCGTTATTAAATAAACGCGCTTCTAATTCGTCATGCGTCATATTTAAAGATGTAGTTAATTCTTCACGAATAGTATGATTGTAAATAAAAGTTCTTCCTTCGGTTTCAGCAGTTTTTCTTAATGTATCTAATTCTTCAGATGTATCAAAAGCATAATATGCTGAACCGTTATGTACAAGTTCTAAGGCGAAATCTTTATATAAATGTTTACGATCACTTTGTCTGTAAGGTCCAAATTTTTCGTTTAAACCTATTGTTTCATCTGGTTCAATACCTAACCATTTTAAAGCTTCAAATATATATTTTTCAGCTCCTGGTACAAAACGCGTTTGATCTGTATCTTCAATACGAATATAAAAAGTTCCGTTATTTTTCTTAGCGAATAAATAATTAAATAGGGCAGTTCTTACTCCACCAATATGTAAAGGTCCAGTCGGACTTGGTGCAAAACGCACTCTAACTTGCTTAGACATCTTGTTTTAATTTTTTACAAATATACAATACTCGTTAATTATTTATAATAAAATAACTCTTCAATTATAAAGCAAAATATGAAAATTAAATAACTAAGTAAAATCAAAAATATAATTGATAATCAATGAGTTAAATTCAAATATTTATAATGTAAAATTATTGTTAACATAATAATATAAAATATTGATATTCAGTAATATAAAAACTTAATAAAAATGTTAATAACTAAAAATAAAAAAAGCTAACTTTTAATTTGAAATTCAAAAATAATTACAATAGGAAAAGATAAATTGAAATAACAAATTTAGTTTTGTAAAAATTGTTTTGAGTTTATCAGTAAGTTATTGTTAGTTATTAACAATTATCAACAACATAACTTATTAAAATAAATATATTGAAAACAAATCATAGTATTGTTAATAAGATTTACAACCTCTTAATTCTAAAAGCTTTGTAAATAAATTTAATGTTGATATCAATTAATAACTTAGAAAACAACATCAATTCAAAAAAATTATAGTACATATTAACAAACAATATAAAGAAAGAAGAATTAATTTTTTAAAAAATATTTTTTCTTTTATTAAATATATATGTTGATAACAATTCTAATTAATTAAAAATATATTAATAACCATAATTATAATATTCTTTATACATGCTTATATTTTTAATATTCGAACTAAGTTACATTTAAGATTTAAATATGCGATTTATAAGCCGTTGTTTTTTTATATTAATCTATTTTTCTTAATATTTTTTAAGAATTTAGATTTAGTAATATTCAACTTATTGATATTTAATAAGTTATGATATTTAATTTATATTTTTTTTAATATTATATAATAATTTTCTGTTTTACCTTTGTAGGTATTTTAATTTTAAATAAAATGATCACTTTTAATTACGAAACTGACTTTGAGTTATCTAATGAATCAGATTACGAAGCTTGGATAGAATCCATTATTGAATCTGAAGATTATACTGAAGGTGAGATCAATTATATTTTTTGTGACGATGAATATTTGCATAAAATTAATGTTGAATATTTAGATCACGATACTTTTACTGATATTATTAGTTTTGATTATACTATTGGAAATTTAATTTCTGGCGATATTTTCATTTCTATTGAAAGAGTTAAAGAGAATGCAAAAGAATACGATGTATCATTCAAAACTGAATTATTACGTGTCATGTCTCACGGTATTTTACATTATTGTGGTTTTAAAGATAAGTCTGAGGTAGAGTCAAATCTTATGAGACAAAAAGAAAATGAAAAAATGGCTATGTTCCACGTGGAACAATAATCTTTTTTTTAAATTATTAATTAAATGTTTCACGTGGAACAATGAGTTTATTTCAAGAAGAATATGATGTTATTGTAGTTGGGGGTGGGCATGCTGGTTCAGAGGCTGCTGCTGCTGCTGCTAATATGGGAATGAAAACATTATTGATTACAATGAGTTTACAAAATATTGCCCAAATGAGTTGTAACCCTGCAATGGGTGGAATTGCAAAAGGACAGATCGTTCGTGAAATTGATGCGCTTGGTGGATATTCTGGAATAGTGTCTGATCACACTGCGATTCAATTTAAAATGTTGAACCAATCAAAGGGTCCTGCGATGTGGTCTCCAAGAGTTCAATCAGATAGAATGCGTTTTGCTGAAACTTGGCGATTGATGTTGGAAGGAACTCCGAATTTAGATTTTTACCAAGAAATGGTTTCTGGAATTTTAATAGAGAATCATGTGGTAAAAGGTGTTCGTACAAATTTAGGTTTAGAGATAAAAGGTAAAACGGTTGTCTTAACGAACGGAACTTTTTTAAACGGTTTGATCCATATCGGTGAAAAACAATTCGGTGGAGGTAGAGCAGGGGAAAGTGCAAGTTTTGGAATTACGGAAGACTTGGTAAAAGTTGGATTTGAATCTGGACGTATGAAAACTGGAACTCCACCAAGAGTTGATGGTCGTAGTTTAGATTATTCTAAAATGGAAGAACAACCAGGTGATGTAAATCCAGCTAAATTTTCTTATTTAGATATTACAAAACCTTTGTCTGTTCAACGTTCATGTCACATGACTTATACATCGACTTTAGTTCACGATTTATTACGAGAAGGTTTTGATCGATCTCCAATGTTTAATGGAAGAATTAAAAGTATTGGTCCACGATACTGTCCATCAATCGAAGATAAAATTAATCGTTTCGCAGATAAAGAACGTCATCAAATTTTTGTCGAGCCTGAAGGTTGGTATACTTCAGAAGTTTATGTAAATGGATTTTCAACTTCTTTACCAGAAGAAGTACAAGCAAAAGCTTTGCGTTCTGTAGTAGGTTTTGAAAATGTAAAATTTTTACGTGCTGGTTATGCTATCGAATATGATTATTTTCCACCCACTCAATTAAAACATACATTAGAAACAAAGTTAGTTTCAGGATTGTTTTTTGCTGGTCAAATAAACGGAACAACTGGTTATGAAGAAGCGGGTGCACAAGGTTTGATGGCTGGAATTAATGCTGCGTTGAAAATTCAAGATAAAGAACCATTTATTTTAAAAAGAGATGAAGCTTATATTGGAGTTTTAATTGACGATTTAATTACCAAAGGAACTGAAGAGCCTTATAGAATGTTTACTTCTCGTGCTGAGTATAGAACATTACTACGTCAAGATAATGCTGATTTTAGATTAACACCAAAAGCTCATGCAATCGGTTTAGCTTCTGATGAAAGGTTAAAACGTATGGAATATAAGCGTGATGAATCTGAAAAATTCGTTCAATTTTTTAAAGAAACTTCTGTTAAACCAAAAGAAGCTAATGTTATTTTAGAAGAAAAAGGCTCATCTTTAATGACGCAACCTGATAAAATGTTTAAACTGTTTTCTCGTCCACAAATAGAATTAGAAGATATTTTAAAATTTGAAAAGGTAAAAAGTTATATTTCTGAAAATAATATTGATCAAGAAATTATTGAGCAAGCAGAAATTCAAGTAAAATATTCTGGTTATATTGATAAGGAAAGAAATAATGCTGATAAATTAACGCGTTTAGAAGATGTAAAAATACCTGAAAATTTTGATTATGATAAGATAAAATCTTTAAGTTTCGAAGCTCGAGAGAAATTTAAAAAGATTCGTCCCGTAACAATTTCTCAGGCTTCTCGTATTTCTGGAGTTGCTCCATCTGATATTTCTATACTATTAATTCATATGGGAAGATAATGTTCCACGTGAAACAAGTATAATAAAATAGACCTCGAAATGTACGTTTCGAGGTTTTTTTATATCTTTTGTTTTAGAAATAGAGTAGTGGATTTATTAAGAAATGTATTTCAAGAATGTATTTCAAGAATGTATTTCAAGAATGTATTTCAAGAATGTATTTCAAGAATGTATTTCA
>NZ_CANRNX010000059.1 GCF_947632075.1 uncultured Flavobacterium sp. | reverse complement strand
GCTGGTGGTGCGGTGTATTCGCCTGCTATGACCGATTTTACTATGATGGTTGAAAATACGTCTTACATGTTCGTAACAGGACCAAACGTGGTTAAAACAGTTACTAACGAAACAGTTACTGCTGAAGAATTAGGAGGAGCATCAACGCATTCAACAAAATCTGGAGTTGCGCATACTACTTCTGCTAACGATGTAGAATGTTTAGAAGACGTAAAACGTTTATTAAGCTATATTCCGCAAAACAATCAAGAAGTTGTTGAAGATTTACCATACGAATTAGGCAACGAGCTACGTGAACAATTAAACACCATTGTTCCGGATAACGCCAACAAACCTTACGATATGCACGATGTAATCAACAACGTGATCGATGAGGATTCATTCTTTGAAATTCATAAAAATTACGCTGAAAACATTATTGTAGGATTTGCCCGTATCGCTGGAAAATCGGTAGGTATCGTTGCAAATAACCCAATGTTCTTAGCTGGATGTTTAGATGTGAATTCATCAATTAAATCGGCTCGTTTTGTACGTTTCTGTGATGCATTCAATATTCCATTATTAGTATTGGTAGATGTACCAGGTTTTTTACCAGGAACAGACCAAGAATGGAACGGAATTATTGTTCATGGAGCGAAATTATTATACGCTTTATCAGAAGCTACAGTACCAAAAGTAACGGTTATTACTCGTAAAGCATACGGTGGAGCTTATGACGTAATGAACTCTAAACACATTGGAGCTGATATGAACTTTGCTTGGCCAGGTGCAGAAATTGCTGTAATGGGAGCAAAAGGAGCATCAGAAATTATCTTTAAACGTGAGATTGCAGAAGCAGCTGATCCAGCAGCTAAATTAGCAGAAAGAGAAGCAGAATATGCTGAGAAATTTGCTAATCCTTACAGTGCAGCACAACGTGGATTTATTGACGAAGTAATCTTCCCTCAAGATACACGCAGAAAATTAATCAAAGCTTTCAAAATGTTAGAAAATAAAGATGTTGCTACTCCTAACAGAAAACACGGAAACATTCCTTTGTAATCATTTAGAAGTTTATAAAATAAAACCCGTTCAACTAATATTGAACGGGTTTTATTTTATTTAAAATTTTATAATGTTGAATTAATAAAAAATTTCGAAAGAACCATTTGTAATTGTAACCGATCCATTCGTACCATTAACCCCAACAACTTTTCCAGAAAAATTCCCTTTATAAGTTTTGTTTTTTGTGTCAATTAAAACAAGATTAAGCGTAGAACCCGTGCTACTATAGTTATTAGTGTTTTTAATGTACATAAATGAAGATTGAAAATAGTAAGTAGCTCCTAAATTTTCAGGATAAAATTTAAAAGTAATCATTTCATTAGGATTATTATTAATACTTGCTGTTACATGATAAACTTCATCATAATAATCATCTGAGTCACGAATTGCACTCACTGTATTAAAGTTTTTTTCAACTCCATTAATGGTAGCTTTTAGTGTAGAAATTTTTGATGAATTGTCATTGTCTGAACTATCAGAACTACAAGCACTGAATAACAAAAGGAATAACGGTAATAGGGATAAAATTTTTTTCATTTTTTTTAATTTATATTTAAGCAAAAATATATATTTTTCTAATAAAACAATTTAAACTTTAATACATTAATAAAGCAATTAATTCTTTATTTAAGAAACTTACTACATGAATTTCACAAAAAACATACTCTATATAAAAAATGAATCAAAATAAATTAAAACCTTTTCTTTTAAACTAAAAAAACACAGTATTTTTGGGACTTAATACGAATTATATGCCAAAATTAAAATGTCCGTGTTGTTCAGGAAACAATTATGACGATTGTTGTAAGCCTTATCATACTAAAGCTAGAAATGCACCAACTGCAGAAGCATTAATGCGTTCAAGATATAGTGCATTTGCGATTCCGAACGGAGAATATTTAATAAACACTACTTTGCCAGCAAAACGAAAATTTCATGATAAAGCTGATTTACAAGAATGGGGTGAAATTAATCAATGGACTAAACTAGAAATTATTTCTACACCAACACCAAACAAGGTTGGATTTAAAGCATATTATATCGACGAAAGTGGAACAGAACAGATACAACAAGAATTATCAACCTTTCAAAAAATGGGTGATAAATGGTTTTACGTATCAGGTGTATTTTTAGACTAATATTTTTTCTTAACCTTTATTCAACTTTGCTTTTTGACGTAAAACGTACAAATATAAACTTTCGACTTTTTGTCTAGCCCAAGGGGTTTTTCTTAAAAACTTTAAAGATGAATTAATACTCGGATCATGTGTAAAACATCGTATCTGAATTTGATTTGCTAATCCTTCAAAACCTTGATAAAAATCAATTAGCTCTTCTAAGATATCAATTAATTTTTTTCCGTGAAGCGGATCTTTAGAATTTTGCATGTTGTATTTTTTTACGAATTTAAGGTAATTTAAAAAACAATTCATAGCCCAAAATACTTATTTTATAAATTTCTAAGTATTTTTACAACAACTTAGTTTTAAACGCCATACAAGATTACAATGCAAATACTATTTCAAATTATAAACTATTCAACATTTGTAATTCCCATTTTATGTATCATTGGGTTTACTTTTGGAATTTATAATTTTAAAAAATTAAAAACAGAATATAAATTTTTTACTTTTTTATTCCTTTACGCTTTAGTGAACGAAACCTTAAGTTACGTAACAGCAATTTACCTCGGAAGTAATTTATTTTTTATGAGTATTTATTCAATTGCTGAATTGTTCTTTTTATATAATTTTTTAAGGCTTCAAAAAGAAAAAAACAAAAAGTACTACGACATTACTTTTGCAATTTTAATTGCGTTCAATTTATATGAAATTTTCAATGTTAACTTTTTAAATTTCGATATCTTTCAAACTTATTCACGTTCATTAAATTCTATATTTCTTTTAGGAACAGCCCTATTACTCATTTTTCATAAATTAAAGAAAGAAGAATTTGATTCTTCTAACAAATTACTAATTGCTTTACCATGTTTTGTAACCATAAATGCCATAATTTATTTACCTTTAAACGTTTTAATAAACTATAAAGATATTAGTGTTTATATAGTTTGGTTTATAAACATTTTAAATTCAATTACTTTCTTTAGCATTATAATTTATCAAATATGGAAGTTTGGAAAAATCCAGAAAGTATAATATTTTGGTTATTTATTACTTTACTCGTTTTTGTAATTCTATTGGTTTTTATTGTCGTTCTAATAAGAATGGGACACAAGAAAGCTATTGAAAAAGAACAAGCCGTATTTGAACAAAAAATTAAATACGAACAAAACTTAAAACAGGCTATTATTCAGGTACAAGATCAGGAACGAAAAGAAATAGCATCTGAATTACATGACCAAATTAGTAACAAATTAAATTTAGTAATTTTAAGTTTAAATAATTTAGAAGAAAGTCAAAATGGTTCAACAGTCCAAATCAAAAAGGACATCAGAAATATAATTGCTAAAAATAGAGACATATCTCATTATTTATTTCCAGTTGAGATTGAAAATATTGGTATTATTTCAACCTTGAAAGATTTATCTTTTAAATACACCACACCAGATTTCGATATAAATATTTACAATTATTCTGAAACCATTAACTTTACCGAAACTCAAACAGAAGTTCAACTTTATAGAGTAATTCAAGAATCATTAACAAACACTCTAAAATATAGTAAAGCAACGGAATTCAACATTCATTTCAGGTTATTTCGGAACAAAATTTTCATTTTAATAAGCGACAATGGTGTTGGTTTCGATTTCAACAAAGCAACTAAAGGAATTGGTTTACGTGGAATTGATACAAGATTGAAAAGTATCAATGCTGAATATAAATTCAAAACCCAAATAAATAAAGGAACTCGCTTAATAATTTCATTATGAAAGATAAAATAAAATTAGCGCTTTTAGATGACGAATGTCTTTTCTTGGAGGGTTTAGCAATATTATTACAAAGCAATGAAAACATTTCGATAATTTACAAAGATAGCAAACCTGAAGATTTCGTAAATTACTTAAAACCAACCAACTGCACTCCTGACATCATCATAATCGATTTGAATATGGAGCCATTAAACGGTATTCAAGTTTTAGAAGAAATTAATAAACATAAAATTGAAATTAAAACGATTGTACTCTCTTCTTTGTTTAATTCTACCATGTACGGTTATATGATTAAATATGGAATTTCTGCATTTTTACCTAAATATACAGAACGAGAAGAACTTTTCGAAGCTATTGAGACTGTACACAAACATAAAATCTTCGTTAACAAAGAAAATCAATTATTACTACAAACTTATTTAAATAATCCAAAGAAAAACAAAAACCCTTGGAATAACAGCTTGTTATCTGAACGCGAGATTGAAGTAATAAAATGTATTTGTCAGGAAATGTCAACTAAAGAAATTGCTGATGATTTATGTATTTCAGCCAAAACAGTTGAAACACACCGTTCTAAAATAATGGAAAAAATAGATTGTAAAAATGTTATTGGCGTAGTTACTTATGCTTTTTTAAATGGATTATATACTATAAAAAACATCTAAAATCAGGGAAAACCCTGATAGTTTTTTTTATTAAGCTACATATATTTGCAGTACCATAAAAAACATAAAACACGAAAAAAACATTTATGAAACATTAAAAGGCGTATTATAATTTTAAATAATATGCCTTTTTATTTTGGATTAGTTATCTAGAATAAAATAAAATTTGTTGTTTGTTTTTTAATCTTTTTAAAATAGTTAAAAACTATTTTCTTAAGTTTAATTTATTACAAAAAAAATCAGGATTTAAATCCTGATTTTTTATTTTGTATATTAATGTCCACTTGTTCCATCAACACCATGAGCATGTCCATGATCTAACTCATCTTGAGTAGCAGGGCGTGTAGCAACAACTTCTACTTCAAAATTTAATGTTTTACCAGCCATAGGATGATTTAAATCAGCAACTACAGCTTCTTCAGTCACTTCAACAACAATTGCGCGGAATTGATTTCCTGCATTGTCAGACAATGGTAAAATTGCACCAACTGGTGGAACTCCAGCTTCCTCAAACATATCTAAAGGTAATTGAGCAATAGCGTTCGGATCTACTTCTCCGTATGCTTCTTCTGCAGCAATAGCAAATTCTTTTTTGTCACCAGCAGCTAAACCAGCTAATTCAGCTTCAAATTTAGGAATCATCATCCCAACGCCGTGTAAATAAGTCAAAGGATTTTCTGAATTAGTTTCTTCAACAAATACTTTTTCTCCGTTTGGTTCAATTGTTTGTAATTTATAGATAACTGTTACTGCGTGATTGTTTTCTATCGTCATAATATTTAATTAAAAGAATTGTTACCAATTCATGAATGAATATAAATTCATAACATTTAAAATGTTACTGTTTTTCTATAGTCAATAATCATTCCGTAATAAACTTATTTTTTATAAAGTTAATATTGTGACTTTTTGACACAGTATAAACATTAAATATTGTTTTGAAAATTAAAATCTAATTGGTTCAAATGGAGGTACTGGTCTTGAAACGTTATATAGTCCTGTTGGATTACCAACAATAACATCGATATTTCCGTTTGAATTTTCCAATCCTAAAAAGAATGAATTTGAAGCTCCGTTTGCAAAATCAGCACTTGGCACTTGAAAATAACTTATCATTTCACCTGACTCTTTTGTCTTCTTAAACCATTCTAATTTATTTTTTTTCCATTCTGAAATTCTAACAATAGCTTCTTTAAATTCAATGGCAGTTTTTTCTTTCGAACCATCTATACTTTCATAATTTTTAGTAAATTCTTTAAAATATTGATCTGAAAAATCTTTAAATCCTGCTGCATATACCTCAGTTTCTTCATTCCATTTTTCATAATCATCTGAAACATTTACAACAAATCCGATTAATTTATCATCTTTGATTCCAAAAAAGACATTGAAATATTCTTTTGAAAAATCTTTGAAAGATATTTCATCTAATTCAAAAAAATCAGCCTTTTCAAAAAGTTGTAAAAACTGTTTTTCCGAAGAATCATTAATTGTTTTTTGAAAGTTTTCAATACAAGATTGAATTTCCTTTAATTCCATAATTATTAATTTTGATTTAAAAAAAAGCCAATATATAAAAATATATTAGCTTTTTTAGTTATTCCATTTCCCCACATAAGGGTTTTTCGTAAATTTCTTTAAATTTTTCATCAGAAACTTCTTTTCCTAACAAATACATCAATTTAGTAATAGCAGCTTCGGTTGTAATATCTTTTCCAGAAATCACTCCAATTTCTTTCAAAGCAGTACTTGTTTCATATTTTCCCATATTAACGCTACCGCCTGAACATTGGGTAACATTAATAACTTTTAAACCGTTATCAATTGCATCTTTAAGCAAATTGATAAACCACCACTGAGTTGGAGCATTTCCTGATCCGTAAGTTTCTAAAACAACTCCTTGAAGATTTTCGATATTTAAAATCGCTTCTAAAACATGTTGTGAAATTCCAGGGAAAAGTTTTAAAACAACAACATTATCATGCATTATTTTATGAACAGCAAATTGTTTTTTAGAGTCGACCTGTTCTAACAAATGATGATTTACTTTTAAATGTACCCCAGATTCAGCTAAATGCGGAAGATTAGGTGAAGTAAATGCATTGAAATGTTCGGCACTTATTTTTGTTGTACGATTTCCTTTATACAGTTTATATTCAAAATACAAACAAACTTCACGTATCACAGGTTGATTATTTTCCCATAGTGAAGCTACTTGTATTGCGGTAATTAAATTCTCTTTAGCGTCTGTTCGTAAATCTCCGATTGGCAATTGAGACCCCGTTAAAATTACAGGTTTTTGAATGTTTTCTAACATGAAACTCAAAGCCGATGCCGAATATGACATGGTGTCAGAACCATGAAGAACAACAAAACCATCAAAAGAATTGTAGTTTTTTTCAATAACTTCAGCCATAGTTATCCAATGTTGCGGATTCATGTCTGAAGAATCGATAGGTTCATCAAACGAAAACGTTTCAATAGTACAATCTAATAAATGTAACTCTGGAATTCGTTCTAATAATTGATCGAAGTTAAACGCTTTTAAAGCACCTGTCTCAAAATCTTTTATCATACCAATGGTTCCACCGGTATAAATAAGTAAAATTGCAGGTTTACGATTCGTAGCCATAATTCATTTTATTTACGACCGGATTCGAATACATTGCCAAGAAACCTTGAAGTAATTGTTCGTTTTCTTTATCAACTCGCAATCCTAAACGTTTTAAGAAAATTTGTTTTTCGTTTTCTGTGTATTTATCTGCGAATTTATTTGAATTATTAACCACATCGTAAGCGATATAATTGGTAGGCCAAAGTTTATAATTCGAGATAATTTCTTTATCTAAAACATTTGCCAAAGCTTGAACTTGTTTATTTGAACTGTCAAATTCAGCTTTAATTTGGTCTATTTCTGTTGTAATCACATCACCAATGTGAATATGAATGTGTTTTTTTTGTCCTAAAACTCCACTCATAATATTTATAAAGTCTTCATTTTTTTCTTTAATGTAAACTTCATCTTTTAATTGAGCTAAGTATTGGGGCATTTTTAATTTATCTGTCGGATCATATTCGTACGAAATAGAAACAGGAACAATTTTTAATTTCTTAAAATAATCCATAACGTCTTTTTCGTCAGATGCCATTCCAATCATTTTTAATACTCCTGGATTCGTAGCATCATTTCCATCTTTAGTTCTTCCTTCACGTTGTGCAATCCAAACCGAACGCTCTTCTTCTGTAAGTAAATGGTAGATGAATTCTGACATTAATTTTGAACTCATTAATAATTCACGAGGTGATAAACCTCTTCTTACCAAAAAGTTTCTATTAAGTTTTGCTAAAGCGAGAATGAAAGATTTTGTAACTAAGTTATCACCAATTGCAGAAGCAGTTAATTTTTTGCCATGTTCCATCAATAAAACATTTAGTAAACTAGTGTCTAATAAAATATCTCTATGGTTAGAAATGTATAAGTAAGATTCGTTTGGATCTAATTTTTCAAAACCTGATGTTGTAACCCCTTCAGATGAAATTGCTAAAACTCGTTGTAAAGAATGGTAAATGATTTTACTTTGAAAATCGTCTATACTATTAATTGAAGTGTAAATTTCTTCTAATTCTGTTTCTGATTTATCAGGAAATGTAAACGTCACCAATGATTTAAACATCGGGTGATTTACAATAGAAGTTAATGCTTCTTGAACTTCTGAATCGTGATAATGACGAATTGAATCAAATTTTGACATTCTTTTTTTATATTTTATTAAAGTTCACAAAAGAACAATTTATATTTGAATTTACTAAAAAATTAAACACCAAAAATGGCCGTTGCGTTTTTATTAGTTTGCTCTGCAATTTCTTCTAAAGATAATTGATAGATACTTGCTAATTTTTCAGCTATAAGCGGCACATAACTACTTTCGTTACGTTTGCCACGATACGGGACTGGTGCTAAATACGGAGAATCTGTTTCAAGAACAATATGCTCTAAAGGAATTTGATTTAAAAACTGATCTATTTTTCCATTCTTAAACGTAACCACTCCGCCAATACCTAATTTTAGATTATATGAAATAGCTTTTTGTGCTTGTTCTAAATTTCCTGAAAAGCAATGAAAAACACCAAATAACTCTGGTCCTTTCTCTTTTTCTAAAACTTCAAAAACTTCGTCAAAAGCATCTCTACAATGAATATTAATAGGTAACTTATATTTTTTAGCCAATTGAATTTGCTTCTGAAAAGCTTCTTGTTGGATTTCTAAAGTCGATTTATCCCAATACATATCAACTCCAATTTCTCCAATGGCGACAAATTTGTGCTTTTCTAATTCTTGTTCAACAAATGCTAATTCATTTAAATAAGTCTCAGGCTTTACATAACACGGATGTAATCCCATCATCAAATAAACATTCTCAGGATATTGATTTTTTACTTCGTACATTTTTTTTGTATAAGAAGAATCGATAGCCGGTACAAACAATTTCTGAACTCCATTTGCAATTGCACGTTGCATCATGTCTGCTTGGTCATTTTCAAACTCTTCACTATATAAATGTGTATGTGTATCTGTAAATATCATTTGATTGTAGTATTTTTAGATTTTTAAATTAAGATATGAATCAGCTCGAAATTCTTTTAAAACAAGAAAAATATAAAAAAATTAATTTTAAAATTTCTAACACCAAACACCTGTTAATTAAAGCTTCAATAAACGGAATTATTGGTGATTTTATTTTAGATACTGGAGCTTCATCAACTTGTATAGATCTAACAACTGTTGAGCGTTTTAAAGTTGTTGCAGAAGATTCTAATGCAACAGCTTCTGGAGCCGGAGCTGTTGGAATGGAAACTAAAACATCTATACATAATTTAATTAAACTTGGATCTTGGAAAACAACCGAAATTCAGTTAGTTATTTTTGATCTTTCGCATGTAAACAAAGCTTTAACTGAATATAAAGCCAAAACTGTTCACGGAATTATTGGTGCAGATATTTTAGAAAAAGGAGCAGCTGTTATCGACTATAAAAATCAGCTTCTCTTTTTAAAATGATTTTGTTTATTCCACTCCGTAGCAACCAATTCTAATTCAGCATACCAAGATTCGCCGTATTTACGAGTTAATGGTTCTTTTAAGAATTTATAAACAGGCACTTCTAATTCTTTTCCTAACGAACAAGCATCGTCACAAATATGCCATTTGTGGTAATTTACTGCCGAAAATGAAGAATATTCTTTAATACGAATTGGATACAAATGACACGAAATTGGTTTCTTCCATTCTACCAAACCTTCGTTATAAGCTTGTTCAATTGCACAAAGAGCGGTTGCTCCGTCAAAAATAACATAAGCACATTCTTTACCTTCAATTAAAGTGGTTTCATATTCACCATCTTCACCAACAACCCACTTTCCTTGAGCTTCAATAGCTTCAACACCTTCAGGTCTCAAGTATGGTTTTACTTTATCGTAAATCTGATCTAAAATAACCGTTTCTTCTTTATCTAAAGGTGCACCTGCGTCACCATCTATACAACATTGTCCCTTACAAGCCGATAAATTACAAACGAATTCTTTTTCTAAAACATCTTCAGAAACAATTGTTTTCCCTACTTGAAACATAATATTTAGCTATTAAATTAATTTGCAAAGGTATAAACTTTAAATAGGAGATTAAAATCAGAAACTTAATTTCGAAAAAATATTACGAAAAAAACAGCTATTTTAAGTAAAAGCAGTATATTCAAAAACAAATATTAATAACTTTGCATAAAAAAAGCGATGGGAATAGATTTTAAAGAAATTATTACAGCCGGAATGATTCTTTTTGCAGTAATTGATATACTTGGTTCAATACCAATTATAGTTGATTTACGATCAAGAGTAGGACATATTCAATCTGAAAAAGCTTCAATTGTTGCAGCTTGCATCATGATTTCGTTTTTATTTGTCGGAGAGAGTATTTTAGGTTTAATTGGAATTGATGTAAATTCTTTCGCAGTAGCTGGATCTTTTGTACTTTTCTTTTTAGCCTTAGAAATGATTTTAGGAATTCGCTTGTACAAAGATGAAGAAGCTAACACAGCATCAATCGTTCCTTTAGCCTTTCCGTTAATTGCAGGTGCTGGAGTAATGACAACAATACTTTCACTTAAAGCAGAATTTAAAACTATAAATATTGTAATTGCCATTTTATTGAATATTATATTAGTTTACATAGTTTTAAAATCATCAGGAAAAATCGAAAAAATTATAGGAAGCAATGGTTTAGGAGTGATTAGAAAAGTATTCGGAGTTATTTTACTTGCAATCGCTGTTAAATTATTCGCATCTAATGTTAAAGGCTTGTTTGTCTAATTTTATATTTAGTAATTTCGTACTCGAATTACAATTTACATTTTTTATATAATGAAATACGTTAGTTATATAGTCATTGCAATTATTATTGGATTAATCATTTTAAATGCAATGAAATTAAATTTTAGCAATCTTTTTGAAGGCGACAGTTTAGTTGCTTTAATTGCTATTGTTGCTTTATTATGTGCAGTTTGCATCTTATTAATTTTTAAGATATCTAAATCAATCGAAGAAAAATCTAAATAATGCTTTACGATGTTTTAATTTTTGGTGGTGGTGTAGCCGGGGTTTCTTGTGCTCTTATTTTAGGATCTGCAAAAAAGAAAGAATTTGTTACCGATAAAAAAATTGGAATTATTGCACATCAAAAAGCTTCAATGCTTCAAGATGCACTTTTTAATAATGCTTACGGAATAGCTCCTGGAACTCTTGGTAGTGAGATTTTAGAAACTTCTTTAAATAATTTAGCAGTAACCTATTCACATATCGATCAAATCTTGAGCGAAAAAGTAATTGCAGTAGAAAAGCAAAACGATTTATTTTTGGTAACCACAAATAAAGATTCTTACCAAACAAAAATGATTGTAGTTGCAACTAATTCAAGTAATACTTTTAATATTGAAGGTTTGATGGAGTATGTAATTCCACATCAAAAATCAATCGTATCAAAAAATAGAATTCAATTAATAAATACAGATCATAAGGTTACGGATAATATTTACGTAGCTGGAACTTTAGCTGGTTGGCGAAGTCAATTAAGTATTGCGGCCGGAAGCGGTGCAGCTGTTGCATCTGACATATTAGTTGAATGGAATAACGGAAACGAAACTCACGCTCACGATAGTATTAGAAAATAAAAAAGAAAGCCATTCAGCTTTCTTTTTTATTTTCTAAATTCACAACAACAATTAGTGAAATTTATATATCATTAAGTATTTTTTTTGTATTTTTAACATAAGTTTAATACAAAAATTTAGTTATGAATTATTATTTAAAAGTTTTACAGAATTACGCCAACTTTAATGGTCGCGCAAGAAGAAGTGAATATTGGTATTTCTACTTATTTAATCTAATTATTGCGATTATTTTAGGATTCATTGGAATCTTAATAAACTCAACGATTTTATCAAATATTTATAGCTTAGTCGTTTTAATTCCAGGGATTGCCGTCGCAATTAGAAGAATGCATGATGTTGGTAAAAGCGGTTGGTATATTTTAATTCCAATTTACAATCTAATTTTAGCTTGTACTGATGGTGATAAAGGCCCAAATGAATATGGAGAAGACCCTAAAGAGAATCAAATTTAAAATAAAAAAAGAAAGCTTTACGGCTTTCTTTTTTTATACATTTAATCTTTAAAAACTTTTTTATTAAAAATTATAAGTAGCGCTACACCAACTGAAATTGCAGCATCGGCAACGTTAAAAATAGCATTAAAGAAGGTAAAATAATCTCCTCCCCATATTGGTAACCATTCTGGTAAATAACCTCTCCAAATTGGAAAATAAAACATATCTACTACTTCACCTTGAAACCAAGTTCCATAAGGATCATTTGAAAATAAGGTTGCCACTTCATTTACACTGCTATTAAAAATAACACCGTAGAAAACACAATCAATAATATTTCCTAAAGCACCGGCTAAAATCAAAGCTATAGAAACCACTAAAATGTTAGAAGATTTTTTTTCAATAGCATCTTTCATCCACCAAAAAATACCACCTACAGCTAAAATTCTAAAGAAAGTTAAAAATAATTTCCCGTAATTACCCGGAAGTTCAACTCCCCAAGCCATTCCGTCATTTTCAATGAAGTGAATTCGGAACCAATCAAAAACGAAAACTTCCTCGTTTAAAACAAAATTGGTTTTAATATATATTTTAGAAACTTGATCAATTACAAGTATTAATATTACAAATAGAATGGATTTTTTTAGGGACATTTTATAATTTTTGATTGACAAATGTAAGCTATTTTATAATGAAAAAAAACGCCAATAAGGGCGTTTTAATATAATTTTAAGAAGATGAATTAACGTTGTTGTAATTTAGCTTCCATACTCATTGTCGCATGTGGAACAACTTTCAAACGTTCTTTCTCAATTAATTTACCTGTTACACGACAAACACCATATGTTTTGTTTTCAATTCGTACTAAAGCGTTTTTTAAATCTCGAATAAATTTCTCTTGTCTAATTGCTAAAGCAGAATTTGCTTCTTTAGACATCGTTTCACTTCCTTCTTCAAAAGCTTTGAATGTAGGAGATGTATCATCTGTTCCATTATTTAAATCGTTCATATAAGCACTTTTAATCAACTCTAAATCTGCTTGTGCTTTTTCGATTTTCTTCACTATGATTTCTCTGAATTCAGCTAAATCAGCATCTGAATAACGTATTTGTAAGTTTTCTTGTTCCATTTTTCAAAAATTTATTTGGTTATTGAAATCTGTGTTTTCAGCTCATCAAATTCAACCTCAATACCATTTTGCAACGCATCAACAAAATCAAGACTTTCTGTCAATGTTTCTGATTTTATATATTCTAAATTAGCATTGATCGCTTCTTTTATAACTGGCTCTTCCAAAATAGTAACTTTTACTTTGTCTGTAACCTCAAACCCAGAATCTTTTCTAATATTTTGAATTCTATTTACTAATTCACGTGCAATTCCTTCTTTTCTTAATTCATCTGAAATTGTAATATCTAAAGCAACAGTAACACCGTTTGCGTTAGCAACTAACCAACCCGGAATGTCTTGAGAAGAAATTTCCACATCGGCAGTTGTTAAAACCACTTCATTACCTGAAACTAAAATAGTAATTTCTCCATTTTTATCAATCTCATTGATTTGATCTTGACTTAAATTTTGAATTTCTTTAGCGATATTACCCATTTCTTTTCCGAAACGTGGCCCTAAAGCTTTAAAGTTTGGTTTAATTTGTTTTACCAAAACTCCAGAAGCATCATCAAGTAATTCTATTTCCTTAACATTTACCTCAGCCATGATTAAATCTGCAACTGCCTCAATTTCTGCCTTTTGATTTTCGTCTAAAACAGGAATCATTACTTTTTGTAACGGCTGGCGCACTTTAATCATTTCTTTCTTACGCAATGATAATACTAA
>NZ_CANRNX010000058.1 GCF_947632075.1 uncultured Flavobacterium sp. | reverse complement strand
GGCAAGTCCTACACGACCAGCTCCTGATGACTCCTCCAGGGTGGGAACGCAGCAAAGGTATTCGGTTGTAGCGGTGCGATGTAGGTCGCTTGCCTTTTTTAAAAGTTAACAAAAACTCTACTTTTTCAAGTAGAGTTTTTTGTTTGGAAACCTTTGATATTACTATAAAGATTGTATATTTGCATCAGCAAGTCCTACACGACCAGCTCCTAATGACTCCTCCAGGGTGGGAACGCAGCAAAGGTATTTGGTTGTAGCGGTGCGATGTAGGTCGCTTGCTATTTAAAGATACAAAAAAAACTCTTTCAAAATTTGAAAGAGTTTTTTTGTATTTGTTATTTTCTAATACTTTGAATGTTTAGAATAAATAGTTTTTTAATTTTACAACAATAATAAAATTGATATATTCGTTAAAGTAAAAAATGAATTAATGAACAAGTATTTATATACAGTAATCGGCGTATTTATCAGTCAATTAGCTTTGTCTCAAATTGGCGGAAGAGAAACTTATCAGTTTTTGAATTTGCCAATTTCACCTGCTCAAGCTGCTTTAGGTGGTAAAAATGTTACTGTTTATAATTATGATGTCAATCAAGCTTTGATGAATCCAGCCGCTATTAACGAAGCAATGGATAATCAACTGTCGCTAAATTTCTCTAAATACTATGGTGATTTAAATTACGGAACTATTTCTTATTCTAAAAAATTTAAAAACAATCGTCAGTTTCAGGTTGGTGTTCAATATCTGAATTATGGAACTATTGACGGATATGACGAAAATGGATTTGAAACAGGTTCTTTTACAGGTAACGAAGTTGCGGTATCTCTTGGATATTCACATCATATTACTGGTACCAATTTTTATGTTGGATCAAATCTTAAAATAATCTCGTCTAAATTAGAAAGTTATGGTTCTTTTGCCGCAGGTTTTGATTTTGGTGGAATGTATATAAATTCTGATAATGGGTTTAATGCGGGGGTATCTTTTCGAAATGTAGGTACGCAGTTAGATTCATATAATTCAGAAAGAGAAAATTTACCTTTTGAAATAACAGCAGGAATTTCTAAAAAATTAGAAAATGTTCCTTTACGTTGGCATTTAACTTTAGAAAATTTACAAAAGTGGAATGTTGGTTTTTCGAATCCAAACCGTGGAGAAGTTGGGTTAGATGGTCAAATTACTGAAGAAAAAGTTAGTGTTATTAATAATGCTATGCGCCACGTTATTATTGGAGCAGAATTATTTCCTGATAAAAAATTTAATATTCGTTTGGCTTACAATTTCCGAAAAGGATATGAAATGAAAATTCTCGAACAAAAGAATTTTTCCGGTTTTAGCGCCGGTTTCGGTTTTAACTACAAACGCTTACGTTTCGATTATTCATATTCACGATTTACTTTAGCTGCAAATACAAGTATGTTTGGATTATCGCTAAATCTGAAATAAATTTGCAATCTAAAATTTACGATTTGAAAAAAATAACAATTGCTATTGACGGGCATTCTTCTACCGGAAAAAGTACTTTAGCAAAACAATTAGCAAAATATTTAGGATACGTTTATGTTGATACCGGTGCTATGTACCGCGCGGTAACGTATTTCGCTATGCAAAATAATATTATTTCTACGACTTCTTTTGATGTTGAAAAGATGAAAAATGAACTTCAAAACATCAATTTAAAATTCATTTTTAATACGAATTTAGGTTTTGCAGAAATTTATCTGAATGAAGTAAATGTTGAAAACGAAATCAGAAAAATAGAAGTTTCTAACTTGGTAAGTAAAATTGCAGAAGTTTCTGAAGTACGATCTAAATTAGTTGAACAACAAAAAGAATTCGGTAAAGATAAAGGTGTGGTAATGGACGGGAGAGATATCGGAACAGTTGTTTTTCCTGATGCAGAATTAAAGTTATTTATGACAGCTTCAGCAGAAATTCGTGCCAAACGACGTTTTGATGAATTAACAGCAAAAGGTGATAAAGTTTCTTATGAAGAAGTTTTAACAAATGTTGTTGAGCGCGATGAAATCGATTCAAACCGAAAAGACTCACCTTTGATTAAAGCAGAAGACGCCATAGAAATTGATAATTCGAATTTAAATCGCCAAGAACAATTCGAAAATGTAATTTCATTAATCAATAAGTTAGTTAAAAATTAAAAGAAGGTAATATTCCTTCTTTTTTTTGTTTGTAGAATCTTTTTTATTGTGGTAATTTTACTCCTTCGTTAAATTAATTTAGCCATATAAAATGGATATAAAGAATAAACTAAAAATTACCATGTTCCTGCAGTTTTTTGTTTGGGGAGCCTGGTTAATTACAATTGCAAATTATTGGTTTGGAACTAAGCAATGGGACGGAACTCAATTTGGATTAGTATTTTCAACCATGGGGATTGCTTCCTTATTCATGCCTACTTTAACAGGTATTATTGCTGATAGATGGGTTAATGCCGAAAAATTATATTCAGCACTTCATATTTTATATGCATTAACGTTGTTTTATTTGACAACGATTTCAAATCCTGAAAATTTTATTTTTGTAATGTTGCTGGCTATGTGTTTTTATATGCCAACGATTTCTTTAGGAAATTCAATCTCTTATACTGCTTTAAAAAATTCAGGAAAAGATGTAGTTAAAGATTTTCCTCCAATTCGAGTTTGGGGAACTGTTGGTTTTATTGCAGCGATGTGGATAACAAACCTGACAGGTAATAAAGCTACAGAATATCAGTTTTATATAGCAGGAATTGCCGCAATAGTATTAGCTTTATTCGCTTTTACCTTGCCTAAATGTCCGCCTCAAGCTGAAAAATCTGAAAATAAAACATTAGCTCAAACTTTTGGTTTAGAAGCTTTTAAATTATTCGGAAACTATAAAATGGCACTTTTCTTCATCTTTTCAATGTTTTTAGGTGGAGCTCTTCAATTAACAAATGCTTACGGTGACGTTTTTCTTGATGAATTTAAGCATTTTCCAAAATTCGCAGATTCTTTTGTAATCAAATATTCGACAATTATTATGTCGATTTCTCAAATTTCAGAAACACTTTTTATCCTTGCAATCCCATTTTTCTTAAAAAAATATGGCATTAAAAACGTTATGTTAATTAGTATGTTAGCATGGGTTTTACGTTTTGGATTATTTGCTTATGGTGATCCTGTAAACGGATTATGGATGATAATTTTGTCTTGTGTAGTTTACGGAATGGCATTTGACTTCTTTAATATTTCAGGTTCTTTATTTGTAGAAACAAATACCAATTCTAAAATTAGATCTTCAGCTCAAGGATTGTTTATGATGATGACAAATGGTTTTGGAGCTGTTTTAGGAAGTTTAGCTTCTGGATGGGCAATTGATAAATACTTTACAAAATCTTTCAGCAATTCAAATGATTTGGCTTCATATTTAGATACTGAATCTACGAATGGTTTATTGAATAAATTTATTGAAAGTCAGAATGTATTAGTTGGAGTAGATGGAACTTTTAATAATTTAATTTATATGAAAGATTGGCATCAAATCTGGTTAGCTTTTGCAATGTATTCTTTAATTGTAGCCGTGTTATTTGCAATTTTCTTTAAGCATAAACACGACCCAAAAGAAGTTGAAAATATTTCGCATTAAAAATATTATAATTTATTAATAAAAAAGCCTATGAAATAATTTATTTTATAGGCTTTTTTATTAATTACCATTTTTACTTAAATTATCTAAATTGAATTATTACACGTATTTTTGCAAAAATTAATTTCAATTTTGGAAACACAAATCTTACTTATTACTCCGCCTTTCACACAATTAAACACGCCTTATCCGGGAACAGTTTATTTGAAAGGTTTTTTGAACACAAAAAATATTTCATCTTTTCAATCTGATTTAGGTATTGAAGTGATTTTGAAATTATTTTCTAAAAAAGGATTACAAGATTTGTTTGCTTTTATTGCTGAAAATAACTTTGAATTGGGTGAGAATTCCCAACGTATTGTTGCGCTTCAAGAAGATTATATCCAATCTGTAGATGCGGTAATCACTTTCCTTCAAGGAAAAAATCCAACGTTGGCAAATGCCATTGTTCATGACGATTTTCTTCCACAAGCTTCACGTTTTTCTCATCTCGAAGATTTAGATTGGGCTTTTGGTTCGATGGGTTTTCAAGATAAAGCCAAGCATTTTGCGACTTTATATTTAGAAGATTTATCTGATTTAATTATTGAAACCGTTGATGAAAATTTCGGTTTTAGTAGATATGCTGAACGTTTGGGTAGATCTGCCAATTCGTTTGATGAGTTATATCAAAAACTAAATGAGGAACCAACTTATATCGATGAAATTACGCTGAAAAGTTTAGCTGATTTAATTGCTAAAACCAATCCGAAAATTATTGGTTTTTCAGTTCCATTTCCTGGGAATTTATACAGTGCTTTCAGATGTGCAAAATACATAAAAGCTAATCATCCGAATATAAAAGTAGTGATGGGCGGTGGTTTTCCGAATACCGAATTACGTTCGCTTACTGATGTTCGTGTGTTTGAGTTTTTCGATTTCATTAATTTAGATGATGGGGAAGCACCAACCGAACAATTGATTCGTTTTGTTAATAATGAAATTTCTCAAGCCGAATTAAAACGTACTTTTTTATTGGAAAATAGCCAAGTGAAATACATCAACAATCCGTTAATTCAAGATTATAAACAAAGCGAAATTGGTTGTCCTGATTATTCAGACATCGATTTAAATCAATACATTTCGGTAATCGAAGTGGTTAATCCCATGCATCGTTTGTGGAGTGATGGCCGTTGGAATAAATTAACCATGGCGCACGGTTGTTATTGGGGAAAATGCACGTTCTGCGATATTTCGTTAGATTATATTAAGGTTTACGAACCAATTGCGGCTAAAGAAATTGTAGACCGCATGGAACAATTAATCGCTACGACCGGAACCACAGGTTTTCATTTTGTTGATGAAGCTGCGCCGCCTGCTTTGATGCGCGAAGTGGCTATTGAAATCATTAAGCGTAAATTAACCGTTTCATGGTGGACGAACATTCGATTTGAAAAAAGTTTTACGTTAGATTTATGTCGATTATTAAAAGCTTCGGGTTGTATTGCGGTTTCTGGTGGTTTGGAAGTTGCTTCAGATAGATTATTAAAATTAATTGATAAAGGTGTAACCGTTGAGCAAGTAGCTCGTGTAAACCGTAATTTTACCGAAGCTGGTATTATGGTTCACGCGTATTTAATGTACGGTTTTCCTACGCAAACCGCTCAAGAAACCATTGATTCTTTAGAAATGGTTCGCCAAATGTTTGAAGTTGGCATTATGCAATCTGGTTTTTGGCATCAGTTTGCAATGACGGCTCATAGTCCGGTTGGGATGAATCCGGAAAGTTTTGAAGTGATTAATCATTCTACAACTTTAGGAACTTTTGCAAATAACGATATGATTCACGAAGATAAGTCAGGAGCCGTCCATGATAAATTTTCTTTTGGTTTGAAGAAATCGTTATTCAATTATATGCACGGTTTATGTTTTGATTTTCCGTTGCAAGAATGGTTTGAATTTAAAGTTCCACGAACGAAGATCGAACCAGATTACATCGTTTCGGTTTTAGAAAATGAACCTTTCCAAACGTATAAAGCAACTCAAAAAGTTGTTTGGTTAGGAAGTTTACCAACTTTAGAAAACTTTACTAAAACTAAAAAAGGAAAATCGTTTGAAAAAGCTCGACTAACGTTTCATTCCAAACATAATTTATTAGGAATTGAATTGGATTTGGAAGTAGGAAAGTGGTTGCAAAATTTCTTGCAAGAATTAAAACAAAGTCCGAAAGGTGTTTTATCATTCGCACAAATGAAACAAAGTTTTGAAGCGCAAACATCTGAAGATTTTGAACCTTTTATGTTTACTAAACAAGCCGAACAACTACGTGATTTCGGTTTACTAATAATATAAAAAACAAAAACGTCGTACTATTGAACGACGTTTTTGTTTAAGGTATTTGTTTTATTTTATTATCTACTATTGGAATCATTGTAAAACTACCTACAATCATAATAAACATTCCAATTGCTAAATCTGTATTTTCATCTGAATTAAAAAAGTATTTATAGAACGATACAATTGCAAATAACAAACCTGTACACATCATTACTTTTGCACCGTATTTCTGTGCGAAATCCCATTTTGTTTGACTTTGAATAGAACTTGCAGTTCGGTAACTATATAAACCATTTATTTTTTTAGGAGGGAATTTATACATGATTATTCCCATTATTAAGAATGTAAAACCTGTAAGTAATAATATTAGGTTAGATATTTCTAAAATTTTATCTATCATATTGTTTTCTTTTGAGATTGAATTACGTTGTATGCAATTATAAAAATTATTACGATTCCTATTAAAGGTAGAAACCAAATGCCTAAACCATCTGCTTTGTTTAATGCAATTTGTATGGTTTTGTAATCGATAAATATAAAAATTAGCAGCATAAATAAATTTACTAATTGCATTAATCGCATCGCATTTTTGTATTGAGCTTCTGCATTTTCTGATGTAATAACTACAGTATAATTAAAAATATGTGGCTTTTTAGCTGTAATACTTACAATAACAAACAAAACAGTTGCGATTAATGGTAAAAAGAAAATGGTTGATTTATCTCCGTACGCATCAACTTCACCTAAACCGTTATAATATGTTGGGATTTCATCTGGTAAATGTTTATAAGCTAAACTTGTAATAACCCAAAATGTAACAATTAAAAAGTAGTTTACAATTTCTAATATCTTGGTAAATTGGGTTGGCTTAACTTTTATTATAGGATTGTTATTCATTATAAATTATTCGATTAATAAACTTCCTTCATGTTGATAAACTGAAATTGCGATTACCAATCCCAAAACAATTAAAAATAACATGATGAAATAGTTGAAATAAATTTGCCATTTACTATAAATGTTTCTGTCGTAATTTTTTCCTACAAAAAACAAAGGTAATAATCCCCAAGTTACGGTTATAGCAAGTAGAGCACCCCAAAGATTGTCGTTCTCAAAAAAATAGCTTAAAATTCCAATAATTGTTAACGCAATGGCAATGCCGTAAAATACTTTATGAAATGTTTTTACAATGGCCTTAAAATTTACATTCTTCTTTTTTTCATCGGTCATGGTATTGTAACCACTTAACATGCTTGGAGCTGTTTCTTCAGTTAAAATACCACCAATAAAAACCATGATAAAAGCACCAACTAAACAAGGTGTAAGCATTATTATAATTTATTTTTAAGTAAAAATTTTACAATGATAGGTACTAACTCTTCGTTGATTGGTAAATCTGGATTGTTCATTGAACGATAGTTATCATTGAAATTCGTAACTGTTTTAAACACGTGATTCATGTTTTCAATGATAAATAGTTCAGAATTAGGATTTGCTTTATGTAAAATTTTAGCTTCATTTTCAGAAACTTGTAAATCTGTAGTTCCATTGATAATTAAAACAGGCATTTTTAATTTTGCAATTTCTCTTGCAGGATTTAATTGTATCCATTCAATCAAAAAACGTTGATTATGTTCTGCAAACAAACTTTGTAATAACGGATTTACATCTGTTACTTTTTTTCCGTTTTTTAATTGTTCTAAAATTCGATTAACTTCATTATCAAACATCGGAGCTTGTTTGTGTAATTGCTCTTTCAAAATGATATCGATTGAATTTCCAGCTCCGGCTAAAGAAATAAATGAAGCAGCATTGTTTTGTGCAGCGATCATTCCAACTAATGAACCTTCACTGTGACCAGCAACTACAACATTTTTAAATTTTAAATCTTTCTTTAAAAAATCAATTACTGTTTTAGCATCGTCAATTCCGTGTTGAAAATCAAGATTTGGTATTTCAGCTTTGTTTTTTATTAAACCAACCACACGTTTATCGTAAGTGAAAACATTATATTCTTTAGAAGCTAAATCTTCAGCTAAAAATTTCAAAGAATTGTTTTCTGCGATACCTAAAGTATTACCGTTTCGATCTGTTGGTCCGGAACCAGCAATTAATAAAATTACCGTTTCTTTATTTTGATCTGTTTTATATAAATCTCCGATTAAATTTTCGTTGATTTTAAGTTCTTTAGCTTCAATTTGAGCATTTAAGGTAAAGCTCGCTGTAAGTAAAAATAAAGATAAAATTTTTTTCATAATGAATATGGTTTTAAATTAAATTGATTAAGGTTGAGGTTATTATATCTATGATAATTAAAGTTGCAAAAAATAAAACATAATGCCAGGCTTTTTTTGCATGCGTAGCTGTTTTGAATCCAATGAAAAGTAAATAGATATAATACATAAAAAAGACAGTTCCTAATAAACCTATTATGATTAAAAGAATAGGAGGTGACATGTTATAAATATTTCCGTTTTCAATAGCTTCAATAATTTTATTTGTTTCATTTGTTAAAAATTCATTCAAATTTTGAAACAAACTAATATAAATTGGAATGAAAGCAATACAAATTCCGTAAAAAATATCTATTATTCTTGTCTTTTTATTGATGATTTTTCCAATTCCGAAAAAAGATAAAGTTAATAATGAAATTACTATTGTTTGATCGATTACAACTTGAATAAAACTTAAATCGGTTAATGGATTTATTCTTAAAACCTGAACGTTGACATGTAAAAAATAAGAAAGTAATGTTCCAATAATTATACTAATTATTGCAATTATTTTTTGTTTATGATCACTTAATATGGCAAAAGGATTTAATAAAAAGTTATTTTTCATTATTATTTTGGTTTTGAAGTTGTTTTACATGTTCAATCATATCATCTAATTGATTTCGAACTGTAGGATAGCTAATTCCTAATTGTGAAGCCATTTCTTTTAAACTGCCACTTGTTAAAAAAAATTGTAAGATAAACTCTTGTTCTTTTTGTGTAAGTTGTAAAAAAACGGGTAACGGATAATTACCATGAATACTTGTTTCACAATAATTACATTTTAATTGAGAAACTTTGAGGGTTTCTTCACAGCTTGGACAAATTGAAGGGAATTTGAACATAACTTTAATTTTATTAAGAATGGTTTTAATTTTGTTAATGTAAAAATAATAAAAAATAATTTTAATTTCAATAAGGTTCAAAAAAAATCTCTGTAAAGAGATTTTTTATTTTTTTATAATTAATCGATAATTCATTAAAATAATAGCGAAAAGTATTAATGCAATTCCTAACCACTGAATTACTAAAACTTGTTCTTTTAAAAGCATAAATGCAAATAATACAGAAACAGGTAATTCAATTGACGAAATTATACTTCCTAAACCAACCCCAGTATTTGGAAATCCTTTATTTAATAGAATTGGTGGGATAATAGTACCAAACAATGACAAAATGATTCCCCAAGTAAAAAATATTTCAAAATTAAAATCGCGAATTTGAGATTCATCAGAAACAAGACCTTGCATGGCTTCAAAATTATTCGGACCAATTTGCGTGAAGAATCCAAATAATGCTACAATAATTCCTCCACCTAAAAGCATGAATAAACTACGCTTAGTTGCTTTTAAATGTGTTGCGACACTGTTTGTGGTAAAAAGCGTCATACTAAAAGAACAAGCTGCTAAGAAACCGAAAGCTAAACCTGTTGGGTTTAATTCAAAATCACTATTTAAAATATTAGTTGCAAAGGCAGTTCCTAACAAAACGATTAAAACAGCGATGATTTTAGTAAGTGACGGGGCTTTCTTTGTTTGTAATACTTCGATTAATACTCCAATCCAAACAGATTGCATTAACATAACAACTGCAATTGATGCATTAATATATTTTACACATAAATAATATAAAACACTTGTAAAACCCATCGAAGTTCCTGCAAGCATAAGTTTTTTTATATCGGTTGAAGTAGCCTTAGTATCGTTTTCTTTTTTGGTAAATAAATTTATTAGTAATAAAATTAAAATTCCAAATGTAAACTGTGAAGCTGTAACTTCTGCTGTTGAAAAGCCTTCTTTATAAGCAAGTTTTACAATGGTAGCTAACATTCCGTAGCTCGTTGCTCCAAGTGCAACAAATATGATTCCCTTTGTTAAATTTTTCTCCATTTATTTCAATTCAAAAATGCTTACAAAGATAACACTTTCTTAAGCTGATTTTAGAAATGATTAATTATGTTTTTTTATAGTATTGCATTTTAAAAAAAATGACAATTTTTTTAGCTAAAATGATAATGATTCATATTGATAAAATTTTAATATTTGCGAATAGAATATATAAAGTATTAAAAATGTACAGAATTTCAGACGAGTTAGACCTTGAAGGGTTCAGTATTAATCGTATTGGAGATGTAATTTATAGAAATAAAAATTCGTTTTTTTTTGAAACATTAGATTTTTTTGTTATTTATATAACTTTTGAAGAATCAGAGGTCATTGTAAATGATTTAAAATATAGTTTACCTAAAAATCATTTAGTTTTTGTAGCACCTCACAAGAAAATACAATATTCAAATGGATGCATGGATAATATTGTAATTGCTTTTTCTTCTTCATTTTATGAAAAATCTGTAAAAGATAGTTTTATATTAAATTCGAGATTGTTCTTTAATGAAAAGCACGAGATATTGATAACTCCTGCTATTGGAAATGAAGTAGCTTTGAGAAATTTGATAGTTAATAGATTAAATTTGTATCGTGAAAAAGAACATGGTATTTATTTGGCAGTAGCACATAATTGTGTAGAAATACTTTTATTAGACGGTTTGTTAGCACTTGAGGAAAGTTCGAGTTCTTTTGTGAATTTACATTCAACTTACATTGAAACGGTAAATAAGTTTCGTGTGCTCTTACAAAAATATTATAAGACAGAAAAATCTGTTGCATTCTATTCAGAAAAATTATTTATTTCTACCCAGCGATTGTCTTTAATGACAAAGAATGTTTTAGGAAAAGGTGCTAAAAAAGTAGTAGTTGAAAAATTAGCAAACGAAGCTTTAAAGTTGATTGAAAATTCAACATTGACAATTTCTGAAATTTCTAATGAGTTAGGTTTTGATGATGAAGCCAATTTTAGCTCTTTTGTAAAGAAAAATTTAGGAAAATCTCCGAGTGAACTTCGTGTTAAAGCAGATTATACAAAACAATTAATAAAAAATAATTAATAAAAAAAGACTCTTCAATAAGTGAAGAGTCTTTTTTCATTAAAATTATTTAATATTATCAAAGTTACGTTTAATAAAGGCAGTTAAAGCTTCACCTTTTAATAAACCTTGTGATAATTTAGCTAAATCTAACGCTTGATTAATTAAAGTAGTTTGTTTTTCTCCTTCTGTTTGTAAAATCGAAGTTGCTAATTCACTATTTGTGTTTACAACTAAATTATACATCTCAGGGAAGTTTCCAAACATTCCACCGCCTCCAGCTGCTTGCATTTCTTTCATTCTACGCATAAACTCTGGTTGCGTAATAATAAACGGAGCTGCATTACTATCTAAAGCTTCTGTTTTAATGGTGTATGTTGATTTCGGAACAATATTTTCTAATGTTTCTTTTAGTTTTGCTTGTTCTTCTTCAGATAATTTAGAAATTGAATTGTCATCTTTCTTAATTAAATTATCAATGTAATCTGCATCTACACGAGCAAAAGTTACATTTTCGTTATCCATTTCTAACTTCTGAATTAAGTGAGAAACAATTGGCGAATCTAAAACAATTACTTCGTAACCTTTTGCCTTAGCTTGCTCAATATAACTGTGCTGCGCTTCTTTGTTAGAAGTATAAAGAACAACTAATTTTCCGTCTTTATCTGTTTGTTTTTCTTTTAAAGCTTCTTTTAATTCTTCTAAAGTGTAGAATTTATCCTCAGTTGTTGGGTATAAAACAAAACTTCCTGCTTTTTCGTAGAATTTCGGTTCAGAAAGCATTCCGTATTCCAAAACAATTTTAATATCGTTCCATTTTTGTTCGAAATCTTCACGATTTTCGTTAAATAACGATTTTAATTTATCAGCAACCTTACGTGTAATGTAGTTCGAAATTTTCTTTACATTTCCATCAGCTTGTAGGTACGAACGTGAAACGTTTAACGGAATATCTGGAGAATCAATAACACCTTTTAACATTGTTAAGAATTCTGGTACAATTCCTTCTACATTATCAGTTACGAAAACCTGATTTTGGTATAACTGAATTTTATCTTTCTGAAGTTGTAAATCTGCCGATAATTTTGGGAAATATAAAATACCAGTTAAATTAAACGGATAATCTACATTTAAATGAATGTTGAATAAAGGCTCTTCAAATTGCATTGGATACAATTCATGATAGAACTTTTTGTAATCTTCATCTGTTAATTCAGAAGGTTGTTTTGTCCAAGCCGGGTTAGGGTTGTTAATGATGTTATCAACTTCAACTTTATCGTCGCCTTCACCTTCAGTTTTTGTACCAAATTTAATAGGCACCGGCATAAATTTGTTGTATTTAGTTAATAACTCATTGATCTTGTATTCTTCTAAAAATTCTAAAGAATCTTCTGCAATATGTAAGATAATCTCAGTACCGCGATCTGTTTTATCAGCTTTTTCTAAAGTGAATTCTGGTGACCCATCACAAGTCCAATGTGCAGCTGGCTCATCTTTGAAAGATTTTGTGATGATCTCAACTTTATCAGCAACCATAAATGCCGAATAAAATCCTAAACCAAAATGTCCGATAATACCAGAATCTTTTGCAGAATCTTTATATTTTTCTAAAAATTCCTCTGCACCAGAAAAGGCAACTTGGTTAATGTATTTCTCAACTTCTTCGGCCGTCATACCTAAACCTTGGTCAATGATGTGAAGTTTTTTATTTTCTTTATCAATTCGAACCTCAATTTTAGGTTCACCATATTCTACCTTTGCTTCACCAATAGAACATAAATGTTTTAATTTTAAAGTTGCATCTGTTGCGTTTGAAACTAACTCACGTAAGAAAATTTCGTGATCACTGTACAAAAACTTTTTAATTAACGGGAAAATGTTTTCTACCGTTACATTTATTTTACCTGAAGTCATTATTTTTTGTATTTTAGTTTGATTATTATTTATAGAAAAGTCAGTTCAAAGAAAATACCAAAATAACATATTGTGACAAAGTGTCAGAATCCGGTTTTTATTTTTTTAAAGAAAAATTTAATTAAGGCACATTATTTGTATATTTTTGTACTAATAAATTTAAAAAGATGAGGAAAATTTTAGGAATTGGTTTATTAACTTTGAGTTTTATTGCATGTAAACCAACAAATGATGTAAAATCACAAATCGGTTTAAAAGGTAATTGGACCTTAACTAATGTTTCTTATCCGAAAGGATACAAAGTAACTTCGTTTCATATTGCTGATGCAAAATGTTTTGAAGGTAGTGAATGGAAATTTGTTTCAAACAACAATACAGGTGTTTTAACTTTGAATCATCCAGGTGATTGTCCAGAATTTTCATCAAATATTGTTTGGACTATTGGTACAGATCAATCTTTCAACTTGAAATTCGTTGGGAATGAAAGAGCAAAACATATAACTGCTGGTTATAAATTGTTGATTCAAAACCAAATGCCAAATTCGTTTGAATTAGTTGACGATTCAAGCGGTACAAAAATTGTTTACAGATTCGAAAAAAATAATTAAACTTGAAATTCAAATAAGATGAAAAAATTTAATACGTACTTGTTATTAGGTGCTTTAATTAGCGGATCTTTTTTAACTAGTTGTAATGCTGTTAAAAATTCAAATAATACACAAAGAGGTGCTGCCGTAGGAGCAGCTGCTGGTGCCATTTTGGGAGGGGTCTTAGGAAACAATGTTGGTAATAAAAACAATAGTGCTTTGGGTGCTGTTTTAGGAGGTGTTGTAGGTGGTACTGTTGGAGGTGTTATCGGAAAAAAAATGGATAAACAGGCAGAAGAAATTCAGCAAGTGTTGCCTGGAGCAGAGGTTGAAAGAGTCGGAGAAGGTATTAAATTAATTTTAGGTGAAAGCACTGTTAATTTCGAATTTGATAAATCTGATTTGACTACGCAAGCTAAAGCTAATTTAGATAAATTGGCAAAGGTCTTTATTGCTAATCCAGATACTAAATTAATGATTTACGGTTATACAGATAATGTTGGTAAAGATGAATACAACGTAAAATTATCTCGTAGTAGAGCAAATGCAGTTAAGGCTTATTTAGTAAGTAAAGGAATTGGAACGAAACGTTTAACAACCGAAGGAATGGGAATGGCAGATCCAATTGCGACTAATGCTACTGCAGAAGGTAGAGCTAAAAATCGTAGAGTAGAATTTTCTATCGTTGCTAACGACGACATGATTAGAGATGCTCAAAACGAAGTGAATAGATATTAATCATAATCTATGTATTTATAAAAAAACGTCTGATAAAAATCAGACGTTTTTTTATTTTGAAACTTTATTTAATTGTAATAGCCACAACTTCATCTGACAGTTAGGGGTTAAAAATAA
>NZ_CANRNX010000057.1 GCF_947632075.1 uncultured Flavobacterium sp. | reverse complement strand
GAAACTTCACGGCGTTTATATATGAAAGAATTAGGCAAAACATGCCCGAAAGGTTTTCATACACTTTAACTCCCGAAAGTTGAATTTATTTAAGGTAGGTCTCCTGGCTTGCATCTTATTGTTGGCCTTCCCAGATAAAAATCCAGTGGCATGTAGATAACAATAAGTATATAGCTTACAGTTGCGGGTACAGCTTAAGAATTGATTTGCATCGCACTTAATTCCCTTTTATTGAACATGGTTCAACCTTAGGTTACAAAGGTACATTAATTTGTAATAAATTTTCATAAAAAAAAGCTTCAAATTAATTTGAAGCTTTTTGTGTTTTAAAACAACTATTCTACAATAAAATCAACTGTTGAAATTAACTGCTCAACCGGAGCTTTAAACGTTAATTTCACTTTAGTTTTTTCCTCTGAATTATCAATTTTTAATGTTCCTTCTGAGATTTTAAAATACCCAGCAGAACCTTTACAATAACAATGGCGTCCGTAAATTAATTTTACTTCTTGAAGTTGTTCGTTTTTGTATTCCTTCTTAAATGCTTTGGCAGGAATGGCTAAGAAAAGTTCTTCTTTATGAAAATCGTCTGCATAATTTCCTTCAGATTTTTTACGATTGTATTCGTACTGAATTAAAATAGTTTCATTATTTTCAACTATTTGTGGATAAATGGTATTATCAGATGTAATTTCCTTTAAACCTTTTCCAAGATCACGAGTTGCAGTACAAGTTCCATTTTCAGGACATTCAGATTTCATAACAACATGCTTTCCTAACCAATTAGTAGAAACAACTCCTTTGTTTGAACTGCAACTTGCTAAAACAGCTAAAGTTGCTATCGCTAATATTTTTTTCATATAATGATAAATTATTTTCCGTTAAAAGCAGTCATCGTATTTCCCAAACCAGCTAAAGCAAAAGATTTTACAGCCTCGGCACTAACAGATAAACGTTCTTTTAAAGCTTCTGTTTCTTCATCTGTCCAATTTCCTAAAACATAGTCTGCTTGTTGTCCTTTTTTAAATTCATCTGAAATTCCAAAACGAAACCTTGGATAGTCAGTTACTCCTAATAAAGCCTGAATACTTTTTAATCCGTTATGTCCCCCATCAGATCCTTTTGGTTTAATTCGAAGGGTTCCGAAAGGTAAATTTAAATCGTCTGTAATAACAAGAATATTTTCTTTTTCAATTTTCTCTTTCTCCATCCAATGCTGCACAGCTTTTCCTGATAAATTCATATACGTATTTGGTTTCAAAAGCAACAGCGTTCTTCCTTTAATTTTAACCTCAGCTAAAGATCCTAATTTAACTGTTTCAAACTCAACACCAGCTTCACGAGCAATAAAATCAACTACTTTAAATCCTATATTATGTCGTGTATTCACATACTCAGCACCAATATTTCCTAAACCTACGATTAAAAACTTCTTCATAAAAAATATTTCATTAAAAAACCATACAAAAATATCAGTTTTTTATGGATTACTTAAACAATTTATTTTTTAATAATTTCTTAATATTAAATTTTAGAAACTAATAAATAACTACCTTTATTGCCTTGTATAACATTTTTAAGATAGCAAATGGGATTTGAATACATAGAAATTGAACGCGTAACGAAACTTACTAAAAAAGAGTTCATTGAAAATTACTACAAAAAACAAAAACCAGTGGTAATTACCAATCAAATTGAAGATTGGCCAGCTTTTTCTAAATGGAATTTAGAATACGTAAGAGAATTAGCAGGTGATAAAATGGTTCCACTTTACGATAGTAGAAAAACAGATTATACTAAAAAAGTTAATGAGCCTGATTTTACAATGACCATGTCTGAATATATCGACATAATGAAAAAAGGTCCGACTGATTTACGTATTTTTCTTTACAATTTAATGAAAGATGCTCCGTCGATGAAAGACGATATGCGTTGGCCCGATTTAGGTTTACGTTTAATTAAAAGTTTGCCTTTAGTTTTCTTTGGTGGTGAAGATGCAAAAGTTTTTATGCATTACGACATCGATTTTCCGAATATTTTTCATTTTCATTTCGACGGAAAGAAACAATGCGTTTTGGTAGATCCAAAAGAAACTAAATACATGTATCGTTTACCTTACTCTTGGATTTGCCATGAAGATATTGATTTTGACAATCCTGATTTTGAAAAATTCCCTGCTTTGAAAAAAGTAAAACCTTACATCACGAATTTAAATCACGGCGAAATGCTTTACATGCCTGAAGGTTGGTGGCATTATATGAAATATCAAACTCCAGGTTTTTCCTTAAGTTTACGTTCACTTGCTGGGCGACCTAAAAATTTACTTGGTGGTTTACGAAACGTAACCATTAATCGTTTATACGATAATTTTATGCGTAAACGTAAAGGTCAAGCTTGGTTAGATTACAAAGATGCTGAAGCTATTCGTAGAACAAACGCACAATTATAACAAAAAAGTCGGTTTTATACCGACTTTTTTCATTCTTATAATTTTCATTAAATCAATTAACTAAAAAATGTATCTTTGTAGCTTTATTCAAAAATGGTATGATAAATTCAATGACCGGTTTTGGAAAAGCTACTATGCAGCTTCCAAATAAAAAAATTACGGTAGAAGTTAAATCGTTAAATTCTAAAAGTTTAGACTTAAACGTTCGCCTTCCTCAAGCTTTCAGAGAAAAAGAATTAGAATTACGCAATGTAATCGCTAAAGAATTAGAACGCGGAAAAGTGGACTTCTCTATTTTTTCTGAAGTTACTGCAGAGGAAACTTCAAACAAAATCAACGCTCCAATTGTACTTGCTTACATTGAGCAAATGAAAAATATCATTCCAGATGCAGATGCTACTGAATTAATGAAAATGGCTGTTCGTATGCCAGATGCATTAAAAGTAGAACGTCAAGAAATTGACGAAAACGAATGGAAAACTATTCAAACAGCAATTACAGAAGCGCTGCAAAACATCAATGAATTCAGAAGACAAGAAGGTGCTAAATTAGAAATTGAATTTAGAAACCGAATTGAGAATATTCGTAACTTCATGAATCAAGCAATTGCATTAGATCCAGAGCGTATTACCATTGTAAAAGAACGCTTACGAAATAATTTAATTGAACTTCAAGCAAACGTAGATGAAAACCGTTTTGAACAAGAAATCATCTATTATTTAGAAAAGTTAGATATTACTGAAGAAAAAGTTCGCTTAACCAATCATCTTGATTATTTCATTGAAACAATTGAAGGTAACGAAGCAAACGGACGTAAATTAGGTTTTATTTCTCAAGAAATGGGACGTGAAATTAACACCATGGGTTCAAAATCTAACCATTCTGAAATGCAGAAATTAGTAGTTCAGATGAAAGATGAATTAGAGAAAATTAAAGAACAAGTTTTAAACGTTCTTTAATCACAAAATACAACACACTATATCATGAGTACAGGTAAACTTTTTGTTTTTTCGGCTCCATCTGGTTCAGGTAAAACAACTATCGTAAAACATTTATTAACTAATCCAGAATTACAGTTAGATTTTTCAATTTCAGCAACTTCACGTTACCAACGAGAAGGAGAAATTAACGGAAAAGATTATTATTTTATTTCTGCAGAAGAGTTCCAAAAACACATTACTAATGATGATTTTGTAGAATTTGAAGAAGTTTATAAAGATAATTATTACGGAACACTTAAAACTGAGTTAGAACGTATTTGGGCTTTAGGAAAAAATGTGATTTTTGATATAGATGTAGTTGGCGGTTTAAATATAAAAAATCAATATCCAGAACAAACTTTAGCTATTTTTGTTAGTCCGCCTTCAGTTGAAGAATTAGAGCGTAGATTACGTTTTCGTCAAACAGAAAGTGATGAGAAAATTCAAATGCGTTTAGATAAAGCAGAACGAGAAATTGCACAGGCTCCTAAATTTGATGTGATTTTAGAAAATCATGATTTAGAAACAGCTAAAGCAGAAGCTTATCAATTAATTGCAGATTTTTTAAAGAAGTAAATTATGAAAATTGGTTTGTATTTCGGCACGTTTAATCCCATTCATATTGGGCACATTATTATCGCTAATCATTTAGTAGAAAACACCGATATCGATCAAGTTTGGATGGTAATTACACCACATAATCCTTTAAAAAAGAAAGCGAATTTATTAGAAGATTATCACCGTTTGCACATGGTACATTTAGCAACCGAAAACTTTGATAAAATTCAGCCTTCAGATATCGAGTTTAAATTACTACAACCTAATTATACCATAAACACTTTGGTACATTTAGAAGAGAAGTTTCCAAAATATGAATTCTCTTTAATCATGGGCGAAGACAATTTAAAATCGTTTAACAAATGGAAAAATTATGAAGTTATCTTACAGGACTATGACATTTATGTTTATCCAAGAATATCTGAAAATGAAATTCCAGATGAATTTTTAAATCATCCAAAAATTAAAAAAGTAGAAGCGCCGATTATTGAATTATCTTCAACTTTTATTCGAAATAATATTAAAGAAGGTAAAAACATTCAACCGATGTTAGATCCAAAAGTATGGGAATACATTGATCATAATTTATTCTACAAAAAATAAAAGAATTAACCCAAGAGTTAATTCTTTTTTTTCATAATAAAACGCTCAAGCATATCACTCGAGCGTTTTTTAAACAAAACAAAAAAATATTTATTACTTAACTTAATATAAACGTCTTTTTGAGTTATTTATTATTTAAAACATTTTAATTTTTTTGTTAAATTATCACAAATTAAATCAACAATAGAAATCTAGGGTTTTAAATTCATTGAATTACGATATTAAATTTTTATTTTTGCCCTACAAACATTATAAAATGAGTACAAATCCGAAATTTGCAGTAATTGGCGGCGGTAGTTGGGCAACAGCTATTGCCAAAATGTTATGCCATAACCTTGATGAAATCGCTTGGTATATGCGTAGCGAATCTGCAATCGAAGAAATTAAATTAAACAAGCACAACCCAAATTACTTAAGTTCTGTTGAGTTTGATACAGATCAATTAATCTTAACAAACGACATTAACGAAGCTGTTGCTTACGCAGAATATATTGTATTTGCAGTTCCTTCAGCATTTTTGGGTCAAGAAATGCAAAAATTAAACATAGACATTTCTAATAAAGTTATCATTTCGGCTATTAAAGGAATTATACCAGAAACAAATAGCATAGTTGGTGAATATTTTATGCAATCATATAATATTCCACAAGAAAATATAGCAGTGATCGCTGGTCCTTGCCATGCAGAAGAAGTTGCCTTAGAGCGTTTATCATACTTAACCATCGCAAGTGCAGATTTGTCTAAAGCCGAGACTATAGCAAATTGTTTAAAAAGTCATTATATAAAAGCAAAAACTTCCGATGATATCATTGGAACTGAATACGCTTCAATGCTTAAAAACATTTATGCAGTTGCTTGCGGAATTGCACACGGACAAGGTTATGGAGATAATTTTCAGGCTTTATTAATGAGTAACGCCATTCGTGAAATGAAAAAATTCATTAAGAAAGTTCATAAAATGAAACGGAACATAAACGATTCAGCTTATCTTGGTGATTTATTAGTAACAGGCTATTCGTTATTTTCAAGAAACAGAATGTTCGGAAACATGATTGGAAAAGGTTATACAGTAAAATCTGCACAAATGGAAATGAACATGATAGCCGAAGGTTATTACGCAACAAAAAGTGCTTACGATTTAAATTTAGAATTAAAAGCAAAAACACCAATAATAAACGCAGTGTATGAAATACTTTATAATGGAAAAGATCCTAAAAAGGTATTTCAAAAATTAACAGAAAAATTAGACTAAAATGAATAACATTCCAGAAGATCATTTAATTAACCATCCTTGGTTAATTGGCGGATTTGCCATAGCTGTAGTTATAATGCTATTGCTTGACTTAGGTGTTTTTAACAAAAAAACACATACCATTTCAAATAAAGAAGCCCTATCATGGTCTATTGTTTGGATTACTTTATCAATGATATTTAGTGTTGTTGTTTATTTTGTACTCGACAAACCTCAAGGCATAACAGACAATTTCTCAAAATATCAAGCTGCCTATTGGATTGAAAAAGCACTCTCAGTAGATAATCTTTTTGTGTTTATCTTAGTATTCAATTTCTTTAAAATACCAAAAGATTACCAACACAAAGTTTTATTTTGGGGAATTTTAGGAGCTTTATTCTTTAGAGCTATTTTCATTTTCGCTGGAGTAGAATTAATTAAATTAACTTACGTTACTCTTCCATTTTTAGGAATTGACCCTGAAACCGGAGATCCAAGACAGTTAAATGTAATATTATTTATATTTGGAATCTTTTTAATTATTGCCGGAATCAAATCAGGTATGCCAGCTAAAGACAATGAAGAGCAAGATTTATCTAAAAACTTAGGAGTTCGCTTAGTGCATAAATTCTTTAAAGTAGCACCAGATTTTGATGGAGACAAGTTCTTTACGGTACAAAACGGTGTAAAAATGGTTACTCCTCTATTTGTAGCATTAGCAGTAATTGAGATTACAGATTTAGTTTTTGCAGTAGATAGTATTCCTGCAATTTTCGCAATTGCACCAGATGATCCATTTATCTTATATACATCAAATATTTTTGCTATTTTAGGATTACGTTCAATGTATTTCTTATTAGCAAACTCAATGGATATGTTCTCGAAATTACATTACGGACTGGCAGTTATCTTAGTATTCATTGGTACAAAGATGATTATTATGCCGTACTATCATTTTGAATCTACAGTTTCATTATCAGTAATCGGAGGAGTTTTAGCATTGTCAATAATCGCTTCACTAGTCTTCAAACCTAAAACTAATTAAAATAAAAAAAAGGAATTTTCTAATGAAAATTCCTTTTTTTTATTTTACAACTACTCCTTTTCTATCAATACTTAAAATTTCTGTAGTTCCGTTTAAATTAATTGTATTGGTTCTAAACACAAATTTTTTATCGTATAACACTCCTTTCAAATAATAAGTAACAACAAATTCATTGTTTAATTGTAGCACATTATTTTCTAAAAGTTCCACTTTTATTGCACCATTAGCGGGTACTTCATTAAAAACATGCCTAAACATTCCTGTTTTTCGTTGTTCACCATCAATAATTCCGTAAGCACGAGAAACAATAATAGCCATTTCTAAGGGAGAGTCGTTTTCATTAACTAAATATGCATACCACGTATTCTCTTGAAAATCATCGTTCCATTCGTTAATTACAGCAATAAAAACATTCTTTGATTTGGGAATCTTAATATCTTTTTTCATTTTTAATTTGTTTTAACAAAGGTAAAAAATATCTAAGATTCGGAAATAATATTTTTTTTCTAAAATTCAGTTAAAAAACAAGAAAATAATTTGTTTTTTTTTGTTTTTTTTTTATTTTAGTTAAATAAAATTGCCCAAAATTGTATTTATATATTATAAATACTAAAGATTCAAAATTACTACGAAGAAGAGAAAACCGTTTGAGAAAATCAAACGGTTTTTTTTTGTAACAATTCGAGAAAAAAGGTACTAATTACTAAAGATTATATAATTATGACAAAGCTTTTACTTTATTTACGTAGAAAAGCATTTCTACGATCACCACTTTTGACTACAAATATTATACTTGCAATTGTAGTTGGAGTTTATGGTTTCTTTTTCGCTTTGTTCCTTTTAGGAATGGGAGCTGGAACATATTTTATGTTAGAAGAAGAAAATTTAAATCCGTTTGAAACAATCAACAGATATTTAATTTATTTTTTTGCTTGCGATATAATGTTGCGTTATGTGTTTCAAAAATTTAATTCAAATAACATTAAAAGCTTATTACTAACAAACATTTCCAAAACTAAAATCGTAAAAAACATTCTATTTAGTAGCATATATTCAGTCTATAACATTTTCGGTTTACTATTTTTAATTCCGCTAGCTATTACAGTTATAGCTAATATAGGTTTTTCTATACCTTTATTACTTTGGTCAATTTCTTTAATTCTATTTTTGTATTTAAATAATTATTTAAATCTTTTACTAAATAAGATTAACGCAGTATTTTATACTTTCTTTTCAATAGTAATTTTAATCGGAATTGCTTCGTACTACCAAATATTCGAAATCACAGATTACACGTATTATTTATACAATGCTTTTTATGATTATCCTTTTTTAATTTTAGCATTAATTGCTTTAATAGCCTTTATTATTAACATTGCTTATAAGAATTATTTATCGAATTTATATTTAGATAAAGGTCTTGAAGCTAAACAAGAAGAAGTAAAGAATATCAACTTAACTTGGTTAGATCAATTTGGAACCACAGGAACATTTTTAAAACTTGACATTAAAATGCTTCTTAGAAACAAACGCTCAAAATCTACTATGTTAATGAGCTTTGGTTTTGTTTTTTACGGATTGCTTTTCTTCACAAACATTAGCGATATATACAACAACCCAATCATGTATATGTTCGCATCGATTTTTGTAACCGGAGGATTCATTTTTAGTTTTGGAAATTACATTCCAAGTTGGGATTCTTCATATTATCCGTTCATGATGACACAAAAAATCACTTATCACGATTATTTAAAATCTAAATGGTGGTTAATGGTTGGAGCAACAGCAATTTGCGCGGTTATTTGTTCATTTTATTTATATTTCGGATTAGACATTTATTTGATGATACTTTCTGCGGCAATTTTCAACATTGGCGTAAACACACATTTAGTAATGTTAAGTGGTGCTTATGTAAAAACTCCAATTGATTTAACAACAAACCAAAACTTAATGGGTGATAAAAATGCTTTCAACATAAAAACCATTTTATTAGCTATGCCAAAAATGTTACTTCCTATGTTTTTATATGGAATTGGAGTTTTAATTAAAGACGCAACATTAGGTTACATTTTAGTTACACTAACCGGAATCGCAGGATTTGCATTCAGAAATTATATCTTTAAACAAATAGAAAAAGTTTATAAAAAAGAAAAATATTCAACTTTAGCTGCTTACAAACGTTCAAACTAAAAACTATGATACAAGTTCAAAATCTATCAAAAATATATAACGGAGTTCGTGTTTTAAACATTGAACATTTAGAAATTCAAAAAGGTGAAAGCTTTGGTTTGGTTGGAAACAACGGAGCTGGTAAAACAACTTTTTTTAGTTTATTATTAGATTTAATTCAACCTTCTACCGGACAAATAACTTCGAACGGAATTGTAATTCACACTTCTGAAAAATGGAAAACATTCACCAATGCCTTTTTAGATGAATCGTTTTTAGTTGGATATTTAACACCTGATGAATATTTTTTCTTTGTTGGCGAATTACGAGGCTTATCTAAACAAGAAACTTTAGAATTTGTTAAACCTTTTCAAGTTTTCTTTAACGATGAAATTTTGGGCGGAAAGAAATACATTAGAGATTTATCTAAAGGAAATCAGAAAAAAGTAGGTATCGCAGCAACCTTCATAGGAAATCCAGAAGTAGTTATTTTAGATGAACCTTTTGCGAATTTAGATCCTACAACACAAATTCGTTTAAAAAATTTATTGAAAGAAATTGCGCAACGCAAAGAAATAACCATGCTAATTTCAAGTCACGATTTACAACATACCATCGAAGTTTCAAACCGAATTGTAGCTTTAGAAAAAGGTAGAATTGTAAAAGATTTAGTTACTAACGAAAATACTATGGCAGAATTAGAAGCTTTGTTTTCAATTTAAAATAAAAACATAAATAACAAAAATCGTTCTGAAACATTAGAACGATTTTTTTATTTTTACATATTCTATTCAAAATGTTAAAAAGTAATGTATTTTTACTTTTCTGAATACTAAAAACTTAAAAAGTAAGTTAAAAAGAAAAAGCGCATCATCTTGAAAAACAATTTCATTAAATATATTTCGTTCGTATTATTTGTACTAATCATCATTTCGTGCTCAACTAAAAAGAGCACAGCTTTAACGCGAGCGTATCATTCAACTACAACTAAATACAACATTCTTTACAACGGACAATTAGCTTACAATGAAGGCATTGAATCGTTAAAGACAAAATACTACGATGACTTTAGCAACATTTTAACCGTTGAACGAATTCAACCTGAAAAAGATGACGCCATTGTTGTAGAACAAGAACGAGATGCAAATTTTCAACGTGCAGAAGATAAAGCTGTAAAAGCAGCACACTTGCACTCAATTTACGTTTCAGGGAAAGAGCATAATCCTCAGATGGACGAAGCGTATATGTTATTAGGAAAATCACGTTATAATGACAACAGATACGTCCCAGCTTTAGAAGCTTTTAATTATATCATTCTAAAATACCCTGATAGTGATTTATTTTACGATGCTCGAGTTTGGAAAGAGAAAACCAATTTGCGTTTAGAATATTACAATGTTGCAATAAAAAACCTAAAAAAACTTTTAAAAGAAAAGGAAATTAAAGGACAAACTAAAGCAAATGCATTAGCAACTTTAGCTCAAGGATATATTTATAACAATTCGTTAGATAGCGCTAAGATTCCATTGGCAGAAGCTATTGAATTAACAAATAACTTAGACGAACGCGCGCGCTATACATTCATTCTTGGTCAATTAAACAGCCAAACAAACGATAAAGATGCTGCCGTAGAAAACTTTCAGAAAATTATTAATTACAACAGAAGAATTCCAAGAGCCTATTTAATTAATGCTTACGCAGGAAAATTTTCTAACCAAGACATAAACACAGTTGACACCGTAGTTTTCCTTAAAGAATACAATCATTTATTAAAGGACAGAGAAAACCGTCCGTACCAAGATATCATTTACAATCAAATGGCAACTTTGTATAATTTATATGGTTCTACCGCTAAAGCAATTGAAAACTACAACAAATCGCTTTCCAAAATTACAGACAACACCTATTTAAAAGTTTCTAATTATAGAAGCTTAGCCGACTTATATTACAATCAAAAAAAATATGAAATGGCAGGTAAATATTACGATAGTACTTTGATTAACTTAAATCCGAATAGCAGAGATTATTTGACTGTAAAACATAAAAGAAACAATTTAATTGACATCATTAAATTTGAGGAAATTGTAAAAACAAACGATAGTATTTTAAATTTAGTTAGCTTATCGCCTGACGCGAGAAAAGCTCAAATTGATAAATTCATTGAAGAAAGAAAAGCAATCGACGCAAAAAAAGAAGCTCAAGACAGAGCAGCAAATAGAAGCAACAACACTAACAATCAAACATTAGGTTCAGGAGGTAATTCAAGATTTTATTTCTATTCGCAAAATACTTTAGCAACAGCTAAACAAGATTTTAAAAGAAAATGGGGCGATCGTTTATTAACTGACAATTGGCGATTAAGCGCTTTAGCAAGCGGACCTTCTTTTGTTGAAGAAGAAACTCTAAACGAAACAGAAAACAATCAAGATAACGCAGCTTCAAATTTTGAAGACATGCGATACAATGCTAATTTCTTCTTATCACAAATTCCTACAGATGAAAAAGAAATCGCAGAGTTAAAGAAAAATAGAGATAATGCGTATTATCAATTAGGACTTATTTACAGCGATCGTTTACAAGAATATCAATTAGCTGCAGATCGTCTAGAAAGACTTTTAACGTTAAATCCAAATATAGAATTAATTGAACCTACTAAATATCATTTATATAAAATTTACGCGATATTAAATCCATCTAAGGCAGAATTAGTTTTAAATGATTTAAAAACAAATCATCCAAACTCTCAATACACTAAAGTTTTATTAAATCCGAATGCAAAATTAGAACTTGATAGTTCACCAATTCAGGAATACGAACGCATCTATGCATTATACAAAAACGGAGCTTTATATGAAACATTAGAAGCTTTAGACGAAAGAATCCCTTCTATTATGAATGACGGAATAGTTTCTAAATACGAATATTTAAGAGCCTTAACCATTGGTAGATTAAATGGTTTAGAAGATTACAAAAAAGCATTGAATTACGTATTAACAACATACCCGAATTCAAAAGAAGCAACAGAAGCAACACGAATTTTAAACATTGACATTCCAATGCTTCAACAAAAAAAATTCACTAATGATTTATCTAAAAACATTAAAATGATTTATGAAGTTGAATATCCATTGAGTGAAGATAACTTAGAATTACGAAACAAATTACAACGATACGCAAACGACAGATCACATACCGGTATTAGATTCTCTGCAGACATGTATTCTAAAAACAAAATGTTCTTAGTTTTACACGGAGTAAAATCGGGTAACATTGCTCGTTCTGCACAAATGTATTTGGAAATTTCAGATGAATACGGTGTTAAAAACAATCCGGTTTTAATAAGCTCAGACGATTATGGTGTAGTTTTAATTAAAAAGAATTGGGAGGAATATCTTAAAACTCAAACACCAACTGAACAAACAAATGAATAATAATCAAAAAAAAACAAGAAATAAATGGTTAGCCCTAACATCAATTCCATTTCAAATGTTGGTAACCATTTATTTAGCATACAGAATAGGCCTTTGGTTAGATGAGAAGTACAGTTTACAAAATGAAATTGCAACTAAAGTAGTAACATTGTTAGGAGTTTTTGTAGCTTTGTACCAAGTTATAAATCAGGTTAATCAAATAAATAAAAATGAATAAAATCATAAGTTTCGGAATTCAGTTAATTGTTTTTACACTTTTAATATTTGGAGTACACTATATTTTGCAACAAGTTTTAGGAGTTTCAGAAAATTGGAACGAAACGGGTTATAATTTGGTACTAATTTACGCTTTTCAAATAATTTTAACGATAATCATGATGGTAGCTATAGTAAGCACAAGCAAATCTTTAGCTAATAGCCTTGGCTATCTTTTTTTGGGTTTATTAACATTAAAATGTGTAGCAAATTACTTTTTTATACAACCAGTATTAAATAGCGAAAATCCAAGCGATTTTATTAAACACAATTTTTTAATTGTATTTTTAATATTCTTAGTTTTCGATGTTTATGTAACGTTTAGAATTCTGAATCAAGAAAATACAAAATAAGGTGTTAAAAGAAAAAAAAATCAAAATAACACGTGTGTATATGGAATTTAATTGTACTTTTGCACAAAATTTTTGAACCATAAATTTTCAATAAGTAACGGTATGGTGACTATTAAAAAATCACTTCATTTATTAGCTGCAGTTTTATTTGCTTTAAGCCCAATGGCTTCAATAGCAAATAACGACACTATTCAGCAAGAAAACACTGTTCATGTTGAGGAAACTGCAACAGCAGTTGAAACTACAGAAACAGTTGATTCTCACAGCGAAGAAAACGCTGAAAAATCTAATGATCAATTTGTAAAAGAGTTCATCGATCATCACTTAATGGATGATCATTACTACTCCTTCTTCGGAGATAGAGAACTTCATAGACATTACGGTTTCGCTTTACCAATCATATTATTAGATAACGGAGTGAAAGTTTTTATGTCATCTGAAGACTTTGTTTACAACGGAAAAGTGGTTGAAAACGGAGGTCAATATTACAAATATTACCACGGTAAAATCTACGAAGTAAACGGTCCTGAAGGAACAATTGAATACAATGAAGACCACAAGGTTATTAACAAAATGCCTATGGATTTCTCGATTACTAAAAACGTAGCAGGATTATTATTAGCATCTGTTCTTTTATTTTTAGGTTTTACAGCATTAGCTAAAACATATAAAAACGGACCAAATGCATTACCAAAAGGTATCGCAAGAGGTTTAGAACCGTTAGTAATTTATGTTCGTGATGAAATGGCAAAACCAAACATCGGAGCTAAATACAAGCAATTTATGCCGTATTTACTTTCTGTTTTCTTTTTAATTTTCTTATTAAACTTATTAGGATTAACTCCACTTGGATTAAACGTAACAGGAAACATTTCAGTAACAGTTTGTTTAGCAATGTTTACTTTCCTTTACACTAACATCAAAGGAAATAAAGATTATTGGAAACACATTTTCTGGATGCCAGGAGTACCAGTTCCAATGAAAATAGTTTTAGCACCTATCGAAATTTTAGGAATGTTCACAAAACCATTCTCATTATTAATTCGTTTGTTTGCTAACATCACAGCAGGTCACTCGGTGGTTATGGGATTAATCGCAGTTGGTTTCATCATGCAAGAAGCATTATCAACACCAGGTGCTGTAGGAATTTCATTTGCGTTATCATTATTCTTAACGTTCTTAGAAATTTTAATCGCTTTCTTACAAGCATTCATCTTCACAATGTTATCTTCATTGTTTATTGGATCAGCGGTACAAGAACACGATCATCATTAAGATTTAAATAATAAAAAAGAGTAAATAAAAATTTTGTTTAATTATATATAATTCATTTATCATGACAATCCCAACTATTATTGGTGCAGGTTTAATCGTAATCGGAGCTGGTTACGGTTTAGGAAAAATTGGTTCTTCTGCAATGGACGCTATCGCTCGTCAACCAGAAGCTGCTGGAAAAATCCAAACTGCTATGATTATTATTGGTGCATTATTAGAAGGTTTAGCATTCGGTGCTTTAATCTTAGGAAAATAATCACAA
>NZ_CANRNX010000056.1 GCF_947632075.1 uncultured Flavobacterium sp. | reverse complement strand
CGACGAATCAAGACATCCTGAATCGTATTGTTTAACATGTGCCCCATGTGTAAGACTCCCGTAACGTTTGGTGGCGGGATTACGATTGTATAAGGTGTTCTATGATCTGGTGTTGAACGAAAGTAATTGTTTTTCATCCAATAGTCGTACCATTTCGCTTCAACTTGTTTAGCATCAAACTGCGCTGGAATACTCATATATATTTTTTATTTAATTAAATTTAATACAATACACAAAAGTAATAATTTATAGAACAATAGTCGAATTATCACATAATTTAATTCAATTAAATAAATTAAAAATATCAAATTTAAAACTTAAAATAATTTCAAGTTCATAATCCGTAAAATTGAACAATTTATATTGAAAAACTAAAAGATGAAAATTCTTATCAAACAATAATTGTTTATAAATTTTACACGAAAAAGTACTTTTCACATTTTAAAATAATACATTTGTAACATCAAATAATGACTATTATGATTTACAAATTCAGAGCAATCTTAGACGCAGAAGAAGATATTTTTAGAGATATTGCAATTTCAGACGATAATACTTTAGAAGATTTACATAATACTTTAGTAAATGCGTTTGGGTTCGATGGTTCAGAAGGTGGTTCATTTTTTACTTGTGACGAAGATTGGGTACAAGATGAAGAAATTCCTTTATTTGATATGGGAGATGTGCCAGGTGAACAAAAAACAATGGCAGATATAATTTTATCAGATATTTTATACGACGGGCAAACTAAAATTTTATACGTATACGATCCGTTTAACATGTGGACGTTCTTTGTTGAATTAGCTGCAATTGAAAAAGAAGACGAATCTGAAGAAACAGAGCTTCCAACATTATTATTTGCTCATGGAGTTTTACCAGCTGAAGCACCTGTAAAAGATTTTAATTCACCAATATCAAATGATGATATATTTGGTGATTATGATGATGACTACGATGACGAAGATTTTGATATGTTTGATAACGAAGATTTTTCTGACTTCGGTTACGACGATTCAAACTATTAATATTTCACTTCAATACAAATCAAAAAAGAAAACTCAAAAGGTTTTCTTTTTTTAACTTAATACTTTAAAACGCTAATGATTAATTTATTTAATGCTCAAATCGAAACATTATCGATTCATAGAGTTGGAAACAAAAGTAGAAACGAAGCTATTTTTTTATCTGAAAATACTTTCAATGTTAACGATGAAATAATGCCTTTATTAAAAGATTACTTTTTTAAATCGTTTCGTGAAAAAGAAGAAAATTATTTTCAATTTACACATGACGTTGATTTAGATTACAACGACATGTATAATTTCGCAAATGAATTATTTACTAACCCAAATAATTCGCACGAAATTTCTAAGAAAATAACCAAACATTTGTACGAACAATCAAACCATCCACATATTAAAAATGGAGAAGTTTATGTGACGTATTTAACAAATGTTTCAATAGATAATAATGTTGTTGATGCGATTGGAATCTTTAAAAGTGAAATTAAATCTGATTTCTTACAGTTTGAAGAAAATGGTTCGAATCTTGAAATGATTTTGCAACAAGGTATCAACTTAAGTAAATTAGATAAAGGTTGTTTAATCTTTAACTACAAGAAAGAAGAAGGTTATAAAATTTTAACTGTTGATAGCAATCGCTATGATGCGCGTTATTGGTTAGAACATTTTTTATGTGTTGATGCTTTTCAGGACGAAAATTTCATGACAAAAAAATACTTGAAATTTGTTCAAGATTTCGCTAAAGATGTTGTGCTTCCTGCAGAAGATAAAAAGGAAGAAGTAATGTTTATGAATCGTTCTGTAAATTATTTTGCAAAGAATGATGAGTTTGAAGAAACTACTTTCTTAAACGAAGTAATTGAAAATCCAGATTTACAAGCAGAATTTAAAAACTATAAAGTAGATCGAGGTGAAAAATATTCAATAGAAGATACTACGAATTTCCCTATTGCGAACAATGCAGTTTCTGATGCTCGTAAAAAAATTAAAAACGTAATTAATTTAGATACGAATGTTCAAATTAAATTAGATTTCATCAATGCAGAATCTGCAGAAAAATTTATAGAAAAAGGTTGGGATGAAGAAAAACAAATGTACTACTACTTAGTTTACTTCAATAAAGAGCAAAAAACCAACTAATTTTAAAATAAAAAAAACCTTTTAATTAAATTAAAAGGTTTTTTTATTTTATTCAGACTCTTAATTAGTCTTCTTTATTTTTAACTACTAATCTAAATCCTTCACCGTGGATATTTAAGATTTCAACGTTTTCATCAGCTTTAAGATACTTACGTAATTTTGCAATGTAAACGTCCATACTACGAGAAGTAAAGTAATTATCATCTCTCCAAATCTTTGTTAAAGCAACTTCTCTTGGCATTAAATCATTCTCGTATAAAGCTAACATTTTTAATAGTTCGTTTTCTTTTGGAGATAATTTAATTGGTTCATCATTTCCAAAAGTTAAGAAACGTAATTTTGAATTTAAATGAAATGAACCTATTTGGAATTCAAATTTAGTATTATCAGATTTTACTTCAGAAGTTTTTCTTTGCATAATAGCTTTAATCTTCATCAATAAAACTTCTGAATCAAAAGGTTTATTTAAATAATCATCCGCTCCTACTTTGTAACCTTTTAAAACATCTTCTTTCATTGTTTTAGCAGTTAAGAAAACAATAGGAACTTCTTTGTTTTTATCACGTATTTCTTTAGCTAAAGTAAATCCGTCTTTATAAGGCATCATTACATCCAAAATACATAAATCGAAAGTATCTCTTTTAAATTTCTCAAAACCTTCCATTCCGTTTTTAGCAAGTGTAACATCAAAGTCGTTCATTGCTAAATAATCTTTTAAAATTGCTCCAAAGTTTGGATCGTCTTCTACAAGTAGAATTTTTTTGTTAATAACTGTTTCCATTTAGATATATAAAATTTGTTGTTTGTTCTTAATTAATTGTAGGAAGCTTAATTATAAAGGTACTTCCTTTACCTTTTTCACTTTCTGCAAAAACCTGTCCATTGTGTTCATCTACAATTTGCTTTACATACGAAAGTCCTAAACCATGACCTTTAACATTATGTAAATCTCCTGTATGTTCTCTATAAAACTTCTCAAAAACTCGTTTTAAAGCCGTTTTAGACATTCCAGAACCATGATCTTTAACTTTTATAATAATAAAGTTTTTTACATTTTCAGTATAAACTTCTATTTTGGGAGCGTCTGGAGAATATTTAATTGCATTATCTAAAATATTCACCAAAACATTTGTAAAATGCATTTGATTTACTAAAACATGGGTATTAGAAGCTTTTAAAAAAGTATCTATTTCACCACCTCTATCTTCAACAATTAAATACACATGATCTAAAGCTGCTTCAAGAATTTCATTTAAATCATATCGATCTTTTTGTAAATCTAATTCTTTCTTATCAAGTCTAGATATTCTAAGAATATTTTCTATTTGCGCATGCATACGTTTGTTTTCATCACGTATCATTTGTAAATATCTCGAAACCTTTTCTGGATCAGAAATAATCTTAGGATTCTTAATTGCATCTAACGCTAAATTTATAGTTGCGATTGGCGTTTTAAACTCATGCGTCATATTATTAATGAAATCTGTTTTAATTTCAGATATTTGTCGCTGCAAAATCAACTGTTTTATTGCGCTAAAATAAGCTGCTATTATTACAAAAGTGAATAAAAGCGATATTAGAACAAATGGTAATAAATCTGAAAATAAAAATTTTGACTTTTCGGGAAAAGTAACATAAAGTTGATACTTACTGTTATTTTGCATATCCTCAAAAAGTGGAGATACAAAGGTTTTTCCTTCTTTATATTCAAAAACTTTAGATCTTATCGAAGTTGATAATCCGTTACTGAAAACAGCAAATTCGAATTTAGTATCAATTTCATTTTGTTTTAATTCTTGCTTTAATAAATTTTCAATTTCTTCTTCAGAAACTCGATCTTCAATTGGATAAGTAGAAACTAAATCGTTGTATGAAAGTTCTAAATAAGCTTTATCCAAATAATCTACTTCACCTTGCTGAGTAATAGTTTTATCTGGCATTTGATCTTTATCAAAAGCACTATTTAAATCTAATCCGTCAATTTTATCTTTTGATTTATAGATCTCAGTTTTTCTATCTGATGAAAAATTTTTAAAAGAAACGTTTGCATCTCTTTTATCAAAAAAATTCCCTTTTAAATTATAATCTTCAAGAATTATTGTATTTGAATATATAATCTCATCATTTGTACGAGTATCACGCTCTATTAAATAATATTCCTTAATATCAATTTTATCAGGATATTTTCCTGTTTGATTTTTTAATTCTAATACGCGTTTATAAAATCCTAATTTTTCTTTATCCTGAATTTTATCTGCAACCAAACCAATAACCTGAGTTACATGATGTTTAAATTGCGTTTCATTATTTTCATATGAAGTATGAATCCAATGTAATTGAACTAATATTATCCCAATTAGGGATAAACTCATTACAATTACCAAAAATTTAAATTTAAATCTATTCATTTTACTTCACAAATTTAACATAAAGAAAATAAAAATATATAACAGTTAAGGAAAAATTAACACAATTAATTTCTAATTTTTTCAAAAATTGTTGCAATATCGTCAAAACTTTTATTTAAATCTAAATTATTTATTACAAAATCAGCTTTTTGTATTTTATCTTCTTCAGGCATCTGATTTTTGATACGTTGTTTCACTTCAAATTCTGATATTGCATCACGTTGAATAACCCTTTGAATACGGATGTTTTCAGGTGCTGTAACTAATATAGTTATGTCGCAACTTTCGTCCATTTTTGTTTCAAATAAAAGAGCACTTTCTTTTACAACAATTTCATTTTCCTCAAGTTTAGAAACAAAAACTTCAAAATCACGAGCAACTGCAGGATGAATTATAGCATTTAATTGAGATAACTTTTCTTTATTTGAAAAAACTTTTTCAGCAATCACTTTTCGATTTAAATTGCCATCATCAAATAAAACTTCTTTCCCTAACAAAGACACAACTTTATCTATAACTTCTTTTTGAAGCATTACTTTTTTACCAGCTTCGTCTGAATAATAAACTTTATAGCCTAAAGATTCGATATATTTCATAATGGTTGACTTACCACTACCAATTCCGCCAGTTAAACCAATTATTTTCGTCATAATTATTTAAAAAACATTTCAGGCATTGCTTGTTCTGGTTTCTTTTTCAATACAAAAATCTTAAAATTCGAAGTTAAGAAACCTTTGCCATAACCATAAAACTGAATTAAAGTTGAAATTATTGTTAAGAAACCAATTTTAATTTTCTTTTCTTTAATAATAGCAACTATAAACAATACCATAAAATAGATTAAACAAAGAATTAAGGCAAAATAAATTTTAAATAAACTCAAAACTACAGCACCTAATAACATGGTTATAAATAAAGTAGGAAACCAATATGTAAGCTTAGAATATTCTGGATAACGATAATTTAAAATAGGTCGTGCTTTACCAAATTTATTTACTTGAGTATAGAATTTTTTCCAATCGATTCTACGTTTGTGGTAAACATAAGCTTTTGGTAGCAATCGTGTTTCAAAACCTAAATTCCACAAACGAATAGTTAAATCAGGATCTTCTCCAGGATGTATCTTTCCAAATCCTTTTGAAACTTCGAACGCTTTTTTTGAAATTCCCATATTAAAACTTCGAGGTTGAAATTTTGAAATTTTTTCAGAACCTCCACGAATTCCTCCTGTAGTTAAAAAAGAAGTCATTGTTATATTTATAGCTTTCTGAATGTCTGAAAAAGATTCTAAAGCAGCATCTGGACCACCAAAACAATCAACATAATCTGTTCTTAAATAAGAATCAACTTCGCTTAAATATTGCGATGGAATAATACAATCAGAATCTAAAATGATAAAATAATCTCCTTTAGCATGTTGCATACCAAAATTTCTCGAATCACCAGGTCCAGAATTTGGTTTATAGAAATAGGAAATATTTAATAAATCAGAAAATTTATTAATAATATGCTCACATGTAATTGTAGACCCATCTTCAACAACCACAACTTCAAAAGAATTTTGAAAATTTTGAGTTATTAAACTTTCTAACAATTCTTCAATTTCATCGGGTCTATTATATACAGGAATTATAAAAGAATAATTCATTAAATCAAAAAAATTAAGACAACAAAGTTAGAACTTAGTCTTGTATTAATAAAATATCTTAGTAATTTTATCGATATTTTTCATAAAAACTATTTAATGAATAAAATTTTATTGATTGACAACTTTGATAGCTTTACACACAATATTAAACATTTAATAATCAAACTTGGCTTTGAAGTTGAAACAATAAGGAATAATGAATTTTCAATAGATTATATTGAAAATTACGAAAAAATAATTATTTCTCCTGGTCCTGGATTACCTGATGAAGCTAACCTAATCATCGACATCATTCAAAAATATCATAAAAACAAATCGATTCTTGGAATTTGTCTTGGTCACCAAGCTATCGCAATGGCTTTTAACGGAAGATTAAAAAATTTATCTAAAGTTTATCACGGAGTTTCTTCTGAAATAACTATCTTAGATAACGATGAAATTCTTTTTAAAAACCTCCCAAAAAAGTTTGATGTTGCACGATATCATTCATGGGCAATAGATGAAAATAATTTAAGTGAAGATTTAAAAATAACTGCTATTTCCAACGATGGAACAATTATGGCGGTTAAACATAAAACATTCGATGTAAGAGGTATTCAATTTCATCCAGAAAGTATATTAACTCCTTTCGGAGAAGAAATTATGAAAAATTGGCTCGATAATTAAAAGAGAATTTATGAATCAGATTAAAATTTTATGGGTTGATGATGAAATCGACCTATTAAAACCGCATATTATATTTCTTGAAAAGAAAAACTATCACATTACAACGGCAAACAACGGACAAGACGCTTTAGATTTGTTTGATGAAGAAAATTTTGATATTGTTTTCTTAGATGAAAATATGCCTGGAATAAGTGGGTTGGAAACTCTTTCTGAAATGAAAGAGAAAAAATCTTCTGTTCCTATTATCATGATTACAAAAAGCGAAGAAGAATTAATTATGGAAGAAGCAATTGGTTCTAAAATTGCCGATTATCTGATTAAACCAGTAAATCCAAATCAAATTTTACTTAGTTTAAAAAAGAATTTAGATCACTCTCGATTAGTTTCTGAAAAGACTTCATTAGATTATCAAAAAGAATTTAGAAAAATTGCCATGGATATGATGCAAACTAATTCTTATGAAGAATGGACAGAATTATACAAAAGGTTGATTTTTTGGGAAATGAAATTAGAAAACAACAAAGATCATAACCTAATGCAAATTCTTGAAAGTCAAAAACAAGAAGCAAACATTCAATTCGGTAAATTTGTTGAAAAAAACTATGAATATTGGTTTAACAATGAAGATGACGCACCTTTACTTTCACACAATTTATTCAGAAAAAAAGTAGTTCCTGAATTACGAAATGATGAAAACGTTTTACTTATCGTAATTGATAATTTACGTTACGATCAATGGAAAGCTTTTGAAGGAACTGTAAACAATCATTATAAAATAGATAAAGAAGAATCGTATTTTTCAATTCTACCTACCGCGACACAATATGCCAGGAATGCAATTTTTTCTGGTTTAAGTCCAGTTGAAATGGAAAAACAATTTCCTCAATATTGGAAAAATGATACAGACGATGGCGGAAAAAATTTATATGAAGCTGAATTTTTGACCGAACAATTAAAACGTTTACGTTTAAACATTAAACACGAATATTTTAAAATTACGAATTTAAAAGATGGTCGAAAATTTGTTGACAATTTTAAATCTTTAAAAGAAAACAAACTAATCACAGTAGTTTACAACTTTGTTGACATGATTTCACATGCTAAAACAGAAATGGAAGTTATTAAAGAATTAGCATCCAACGATAAAGCATATCGATCTTTAACTCAAAGTTGGTTTAATAATTCTCCTTTGTTAGAAATCATTCAACAAGGACAATTAGCAGGTTATAAATTAATTATCACCACCGATCATGGAACAATAAATTGTAAAAATCCATCAAAAGTAATTGGTGATAAAAACACAAGCTTGAATTTAAGATACAAAACGGGAAAATCTTTAACTTATGAAGATAAAGATGTTTATGCTGTTAAAGATCCTAAAAAAATCGGGTTACCTGCTATTAACATGAGTAGTTCTTATATTTTTGCAAAAAACGACACCTTTTTAGCTTACGTAAATAATTACAACTATTATGTAAGTTTTTTTAAAAACACATACCAACATGGAGGAATTTCATTAGAAGAAATGATTATTCCATTCATTGTTTTAAATCCTAAATAATGGAGTTAACATTTAATTTATCTGAAATTGAAGATATTGCGAAAGAAATAATAACGCAATCTAAACATAAAATTATATTATTTAACGGCCAAATGGGTGCCGGAAAAACAACTTTAATTAAAGCTTTATCAAAAGAATTAGGAGTTGTTGACATTGCAAACAGCCCAACTTTTTCAATTGTAAATCAGTACGAAACCTTAAAAGGTGAAACTGTTTTTCATTTCGATTTGTACCGTTTAGATGAAGAAGAAGAAGCTTACGACATGGGAATTGATGAATATTTTAATTCTGGAAATTGGTGTTTTATTGAATGGCCAGAAAAAACACCAAATCTAATTCCGGATGAACATCATATTATTGAATTCAATCTAATTGACGAAAACACAAGAAAAATATTTTTTAAATAAATTAAATCATGGGAATTAAAACACCTTTTTCAAAAAGCGAATTATTACCGCAAGAAGAAACACTTGAAATACGAAAACATCGTAGTCAATTGTTTATTGGAATTCCAAAAGAAAATTTCAAATTTGAAAAACGAGTTTGTTTAACCCCAGAAGCTGTTAAAATGTTTGTGAATGCTGGTCATCGAATTCTTATTGAATCAAATGCAGGTTTAGAAGCAAATTATACAGACAATGAATATAGTGAAGCTGGAGCCGAAATCACTAAAGATACCAAGAAGGTTTTTGAATGCCCAATTCTTTTAAAAGTTGAACCACCTACTTTAGAAGAAATAAATTTAATGAAACCGAAAACATATTTTATTTCAGCTGTGCAAATGAAAATGCAAAATCGTGAATATTTCGATGCATTAACTAAAAAGAAAATTACTGCATTAGGATTTGAATTCATTAAAGACCAAGAATCTACCTACCCTTTTTTAAATGTTCTTGGTGAAATTGCTGGAATTGCATCAATTCATATTGCATCAGAATTAATGAGCAAATGTAAAGATGGTAAGGGCTTGTTATTTGGTAACGTAACCGGAATTCCAAATACCGAGGTGGTTATTATCGGTGCTGGAACTGTAGCTGAAAATGCTGCCAGAACTGCCATTGGTTTTGGAGCTAATGTAAAAATCTTCGATAATTCTATTCATAAATTAAAGAGAATACAAGAACGCTTGCCGCATCAAGTTTTTACATCAACAATTCAAGAAACCATTTTACAAAAAGCTTTAATGCGTTGTGATGTTTTAATTGGAGCTATGAAAGGTAAAAAACGTTCGCCAATAATTGTAAACGAAACGATGGTACAACGTATGAAACCTAAAGCTGTAATCGTTGATGTTTGCATTGATAATGGTGGCTGTGTAGAAACTTCTGAAATTACAACACATGAAAAGCCTACTTTTATAAAACACAATGTTATACATTATTGCGTTCCGAATATTTCATCGAGATACTCAAAAACGGCAACATTAGCAATCAGTAATATTATTTCACCTTATTTATTGGATGTAGCAGAAAATGGTGGAATTGAAAATGTATTACTTTACGATAAAAATATTCGAGAAGGAGTTTATATGTACCAAGGAATCTTAGTAAACCAAACAATTGGTGAATGGTTTTCGTTAGATTACAAAGACATTAATTTAATAGTATTTTAGGAATTAATACTCCAAAATAGTATTACTTTTGCAGAAACTTTTTTAACATGAAATTTCAACAACGATTAGCATATTATTTACTTGGATTAATGATTGGTTGTTTTGCTGTATTTTATTTCTTACAACAAAAAGATACAACCTTCTGTTATTTACCAAATTGTAGAGTTATCAAAGATTTAAGAAATAAGCCCTTAATTTTCTCTGACGAGATTAAAGAAATGCTTGATAACAAAACGATTACTTTAGATGAAGTTAAAGAATACCTAACTAATGGAGATGTTGACTTTTCAAAAAGCAATACTAATGAAAAAGGCGGAAAACTTTATGTTATTGAAACTATAGACAAAAACAAAACGCCTATAGTTATTGAAATGATAAATTACGACAATCGAGCTTTATTAAAAAGTATAAAATAAAAACAAAACGTGCTTTACCATAGCGCGTTTTTTTATTAATTTTTTTAGATGGAAAATTTAAACCAAAAATATAGTATTGCTTTTATACCAGATCACTTAACGATTTCGTTGATCAAATCATATAAAGATTTTTTAGCTTCTAAAATAGGAAGCTATAAAAGTAAAAACTCAATGGCACACATTACCATTAAAGAATTCTTCGCTACCGATAAAGAACTTGAATTTACCATTAATCAGTTAAAACGTTGTTGCCAAAGCTTTGACTCAGTTCAAGTTCAATGTCTAAATTTTAATTCATACGAAACAAATAAAACCATTTTCATTGAACCCGATTTAAATTCTAAACAAAATTTAATTCCTCTCATGAAAAAAATTCAAAAAAATACAACACTAAAAAGTAACCATTTTAGTTCAGATCCACATATTTCTATAGGAAGAGGAATTATTAAATTTGAAGAAGCTTTGGCTGTTTTGAATTTTCCTTTAAATATTCATTTCGAAATTAATTCGGTTTATATTCGAAAATTTAATCCAAACATCAAACAGTACGAAATTTATAAAACAATTCCCTTTTTAGGTTTACCGAATGAAGATGAAATTCAATTGAGTTTATTCTAATAAAAAAAGTAACCAAATTAGGTTACTTTTTTTATTAAATTTTATTTCTTTTCGGACGATTACTTTTTTCTACTGAATTAGACTTTACTTGTTGTTTTGTCTTCTCTTTAGGTTTACTACTTGATTGTTGTGAACGATTAGGACTTGCTTTTTGTTCTTTCTTTTCTACAACAAAAACTTCCATCGGATATGGATGATTTTCTATTACCGGAATTTTAATTCCTGTTATTTTTTGAATATCCTTCAAGTAAGCTTTTTCTTCAAAATTACAATACGAAATTGCAATTCCCTTAGCTCCTGCTCTACCCGAACGCCCGATCCTGTGAACATAAGTTTCTGGAATATTTGGTAAATCGTAATTAATCACATAAAGTAAATTATCAATATCAATTCCTCGAGCTGCGATATCAGTTGCAACCAAAACTTTAATTTCTTTTGACTTAAAATTATCTAACGCACGCTGTCTTGCATTTTGCGATTTATTTCCGTGAATTGCAGCAGCTTTCACATGATTTTTCTCTAAGAAACGTACAATTTTATCCGCGCCATGCTTAGTTCTTGTAAAAACTAAAACATTATCGTCAATGTCTTTTCTTAAATTATCTAATAAAAGAAAGTTCTTTTTATCCTTATCAATAAAATATATAGATTGCTGAATGGTTTCAGCAGTGGTAGAAGCAGGAGTTACCTCAACTTTAACCGGGTTGGTTAAAATTGAATTCGCTAAACTTAAAATACTATCTGGCATGGTTGCCGAAAAGAATAAAGTTTGACGTTTTTTTGGGATTATTGTAAGTAATTTTTTTACATCATGAATAAATCCCATATCTAACATACGATCCGCTTCATCAAGAACAAAAATTTCTAAATGAGCTAAACTAATGTGTTTTTGAGAGATCAAGTCTAAAAGTCTTCCAGGCGTTGCTACTAAAATATCAACTCCATTCTGCAATTTTTTTACTTGATTATTTTGATTTACGCCACCAAAAATTACAGCTGAACGCAAATTTAAATTACTTCCATATTCTTTAATATTCTCATCAATCTGACTTGCTAATTCTCGAGTTGGTGTTAATATTAAAGCACGAATTTTACGTTTTCCTCTTTCAATTTCTTTAGAAGCCAATTGTTGTAAAATAGGAATTGAGAAAGCTGCGGTTTTACCTGTTCCGGTTTGTGCACAGCCAAATAAATCTTTTCCTAATAAAACATGCGGAATTGCTTGTTCTTGAATTGGGGTTGGAGTTTCGTATCCTTGAGCTTCTAAAGCTTTCTGAATAGGTTCTATTAATTGTAAATCTTTAAATGTAGTCATCTGCTTTTTGAGAAACTATTCTATAAATTTCTCTTGATAATTTTACACAAAGGTGCATCTTTAAAACGAATAATTATTATTTTTTTGCAAGAAGTTGTAAATTATCTAATAATAGATTAAATATTTATGGTATTCAAAAAAAATTTGCGGATAAATTTTATTATACTTATTTTGCATTTACATTTATTAAACTTCCTATAAAATATACCCTTATGAATACAATAATAACACGTTTGTTTGATATTCCTTACTATCAATTACAACATTATCCTCAAGATAGAGCTTTAGTTACTAAACAAAATGGCTCTTGGATCGCAACATCAATCAATGAGTATATTGAAAAAGCAAATGCAATTTCGAGAGCATTATTACAAATGGGAGTTAAAAAAGGAGACAAAATTGCAATTATAACTTCAAGTAATAGAACCGAATGGCATATTATGGACATTGGAGTTTTACAAACAGGTGCAGTTACCGTTCCTATTTATCCAACTATTTCGGCTGAAGATTATGAGTACATCATAAAACATTCAGAAAGTACTTACGTTTTTGTATCAGATAAAACCATTTTAGATAAATTAGATAAAGTAAAGCTTAACATTCCTAAACTAAGAGGTATTTTCAGTTTTGATGAAATTCCTGGTTGTGCTAATTGGTCTCAAGTTCTTGATGCTGGTAAATTAGCTTTTAATCAAGATCAGGTCGAAGCCGTAAGAAACAATGTTCATCCAACAGATTTAGCTTCAATTATTTATACTTCGGGTACTACAGGAAAACCAAAAGGGGTTTTATTAACTCATGAAAATATTATTGCTAATGTAATTGGAAGTACTGAACGTTTTGACTTAGTTCCCGGAAATTGTACTTCGTTAAGTTTTTTACCTTGCTGTCATATTTTTGAACGTACGGTTTTATACATCTATCAATATAATGGGGTTTCAATAAATTTTGCAGAATCAATAGATACTATCTCTCAAAATTTACAAGAAGTTAAACCTAAAGTTATGACGGTGGTACCTCGTGTTTTAGAAAAAGTCTACGATAAAATCCATGCCAAAGGTTCTGAATTAACAGGAATTAAAAAGAAACTATTCTTTTGGGCTATGGAATTAGGTGAAAAATACAACGTACCCAATACAAACAGCGGATGGTATAACTGGCAATTAAAATGGGCTAGAAAATTAATCTTTTCTAAATGGCACGATGCTTTAGGAGGAAACTTAGATTATATGGTTTCAGGCTCTGCTCCTCTTTCACCTCGTTTAGCTAAAATATTCGCTGCTGCAGATTTACCTGTTTTAGAAGGTTATGGTTTAACTGAAACATCACCAGTTATCTCAGTAAACGACAGAAGAAATGACGGCTGGAGAATCGGATCTATCGGAAAAATTCTAAGCAACGTTAAAGTAAAAATTGCTGATGATGGTGAAATTTTAGCACAAGGTCCATCTATATCACAAGGTTATTTTAAAGACGAAGAAAAAACAAACGAAGCATTTATTAACGGTTGGTTCCATACCGGGGATATTGGAAAAATTAGCGAAGAAGGTTTTTTATATATTACAGATCGTAAAAAAGAAATGTTTAAAACTTCTGGCGGAAAATACATTGCCCCTCAATTAATCGAAAACACAATGAAACAATCTCGTTTTATAGATCAGATTATGGTAATTGGTGAAGGTGAAAAAATGCCTGCTGCTTTAATTCAACCGAATTTTGATTTTATAAAAGAATGGGCAACACGAAAAGGAATTACTCCTGGATTTAGTTTACAAGAAGTTTGCAATAACGAAGAAGTTCGTTCTCGTATTCAAAAAGAAATTGATGCTTTAAATCAAAAATTTGGTAAATGGGAACAAATTAAAAAGTTTGAACTTACGCCTAATGTTTGGTCGATTGATTCGGGAGAATTAACTCCTACTCTAAAATTAAAACGAAAAGTAATTTTAGAAAAGTATAAAGATTTGTACATCAAAATATATTCTTCTAAATAATACAAAACGCTTTCTCTGATTTTTGAGAAAGCGTTTTTTTGTTTTATTTAATTATTGATAAATAATTCTTTTCACTTCAATTACAAAATTGGACTTAAAATCAAACTTTTAATTAAAAAAAGACAATTAATAAAACACAACCCTTTTTTAAATGTTAATTTTTAAAAAAAATAAAAAATAATATGCATGCATAGTATTTTTTATTATATTTGAGTTTATACAAAATAGCTTATGAAAAATCTTACAGTAGATTCAATCATAAAAGCTACTTGGCAAGCCATTGCTCGTATGTATAATGAAGATGCTTCTAAATACGGTGCAACAATGGCTTTAGGATATGCTCTTTTAAATATCGATAAAGAAGGAACCCCTTCAACCTCTTTAGCGCCAAAGTTAGGAATGGAACCTACGAGTTTAACTCGAACGTTAAAAACAATGGAAGAAAAGGGTTTA
>NZ_CANRNX010000055.1 GCF_947632075.1 uncultured Flavobacterium sp. | reverse complement strand
CCGTAATCAAGTGCGCTATTCAGTTGCGCCACATCGCCAATAAAATTTAAGTGAACACCATGTAATGTTTTGTGACCTCGGCAGGATTCAAACCTGCAACCTTCTGAGCCGTAATCAGATGCGCTATTCAGTTGCGCCACGAGGCCATTTGTTTTATTTTTCAACGGTGCAAATATAGTTACGTTTTTAAACTCTCGCAAGTAAATTTTGTAAAAAAGTTCAACTTTTTCGTAAACCATGTGTAAGTGCTTAAAAACTAAATGGTCAGCTAAAGTAATGTTTTCGTTGTTTTTTTGATCTTATTCTTATCTTTGCTGCTTCTTGAAAAATTAAAAACATGTTAGCTTATCTAAAATTTTGGCTAAAATCATCTAATCAGCACGGTTTGCATTCACCTTTTGTTTATAATTATTTAACAAAAGGTTTGTATGAGGTAGAGCAGATTTCTGAAAATAAAAAGTTTAATTGGGTTTTTAAAACGATTAAGTATTTCCAACCATCAAAAATTTACGTTGAATCCAATTTACAATCAAACTTTATAGATTTTAAAGATTTATTTGTTGCTTCGAAAAAAGATGCTGATTTGTTGTTTGTTCAAAATTTGAATATAAATCAAATTGAACATATAATTGAAGAGATGGGCAGTAAACAATTATTGTTTATTTGTAACGAAAAGTATGATTCATCAATTCAAAAAAGATTAAGAGAAAATGATAAAATTACTTTGGTAGTAGATTTTTTTGTTGGTAGTTTAATTTCAAAGCGAACTGAACAATTAAAGCAAAACTTTTTTTTAAGATTGTAACATTCGTTATATTTACACTACTTATAAATAAAAACGCTATGCAAAATCTTATCATTAAAATTCAAGATATCAAGCGAAATTTTGCTTTAGGGAGCGAGGTTGTTTATGTTTTAAAAGGTGTGAACTTAGAGATTCAAAAAGGAGAGTATGTTGCTTTGATGGGGCCTTCTGGTTCCGGAAAATCAACTTTGATGAATATTTTAGGTTGTTTAGATACACCAACATCCGGACATTATACTTTAAATGGAAAAGATGTTAGCGAAATGGATGAAGAAAGCTTAGCAGAAATTCGAAATAAAGAAATTGGTTTTGTATTTCAAACATTCAATCTTTTGCCACGAACTACTGCGTTAGATAATGTTGCTTTGCCTATGGTTTATGCCGGAAAATCTAAAACAGAACGTAATCAACGAGCTGCCGAGGTTTTAAAACAGGTAGGTTTAGAAGATCGTATGGATCATCATCCAAATCAGTTATCTGGAGGACAACGTCAACGAGTTGCTGTAGCTCGAGCTTTAGTGAATCGGCCTTCGATAATTTTGGCAGATGAACCAACTGGAAATTTAGATACCAAAACTTCTATTGAGATTATGGCTTTATTTGATGAAATTCATGCCAATGGAAATACCGTAATTTTAGTAACTCATGAAGAAGATATTGCTGCGCACGCACATCGAATTGTACGATTAAGAGATGGTGTTGTTGAAAGTGATACTCGCATAAAATAAAATATGAAAGTTTATACAAAAACAGGTGATCAAGGTTCAACAGCTTTGTTCGGTGGAACTCGTGTTCCAAAATATCATTTAAGAATTGAAAGTTATGGAACTGTTGATGAATTAAATTCTTACATCGGTTTAATTCGTGATCAAGATATGAATGAACATTATAAAAATGTTTTAATTGATGTTCAAGATAAATTATTTACAGTTGGTGCAATTTTAGCAACTGATCCTGAAAAAGCCATATTAAAAAATGGTAAAGAAAGGTTAAATATTCCTAAAATTACTGAAGAAGAAGTAGAGTTGTTGGAAAATGAAATTGATGCTATGGAAGCTGATCTTCCGCCTATGACACATTTTGTTTTACCAGGCGGGCATACTACGGTGTCATATTGTCATATTGCTCGTTGTGTTTGTAGAAGAGCAGAGCGATTAGCGACAGAGTTAAATCATGCAGAACCGACAGATGTAATGGTTATTAAATATTTAAACCGACTTTCTGACTACCTTTTTGTGTTGGCACGAAAGTTGTCATTTGACTTGAAAGCAGATGAGGTTAAATGGATTCCTAAGAAATTATAAGTCCTTATTTGTTAAGTCGTTCTTAATTTTATTATAATATTGTAAAAAAAAACTTGGAAATCTAAGTTAAAAAATTATTTTTGCATAAAATATAAATAGAGTAGAGATGTATTGGACATTAGAATTAGCATCATATTTAAGTGATGCGCCTTGGCCAGCAACTAAAGATGAATTGATCGATTACGCAATCAGAACAGGTGCGCCTTTAGAAGTTGTTGAGAATTTACAATCTATTGAAGACGAGGGAGAAATCTATGAATCAATGGAAGAAATTTGGCCTGATTATCCTTCAGACGAAGATTATCTTTGGAATGAGGATGAATATTAGTAAAGAAATATAGAAAAAGTCTCCTTTACAAGTGAGACTTTTTTGTTTATATATAACTGATTTTTAATAAATAAAAATTGTATTTATGAGTATCATAAATAGTATCCTAAAAGCGTTTGTTGGTGACAAATCTCAAAAAGATGTCAAAGCCATTCGTCCTATTGTAGAAAAAATTAACTCGTACCAATTATCGTACGAAACGTTAACTAATGATGAGTTACGTGCCAAAACAATTTACTTTCAAGATAAAATTAAGCAAGCAAGAGCTGACCAAGATGCTAAAATTGCATCTTATCGTGAAGAGTTAGATAAAACTTCAGACATCGATAAAAGAGAAACACTTTATGCTTCTATCGATACTCTTGAAAAAGAAGCTTACGATTTATCAGAAAAAACATTGATGCATATTTTACCAGAAGCATTTGCTGTGGTTAAAGAAACAGCAAGACGTTTTTCTACAAATTCAGAATTGGTTGTTACTGCAACTGAAAAAGATATTGAGTTTGCTAAGAGAAAAGGTAATGTTGTTATCGATGGTGATAAAGCAATTTGGAGTAATACTTGGGAAGTAGCAGGTAAGATGTTAACTTGGAATATGGTTCATTACGACGTTCAAATGATCGGAGGAACTGTAATTCACCAAGGTAAAATTGCCGAGATGCAAACCGGAGAAGGAAAAACTTTAGTATCTACTTCACCAGTTTATTTAAATGCATTAACAGGTAACGGAGTTCACGTTGTAACAGTGAACGATTATCTTGCAAAACGTGATAGTGTTTGGAATGCACCTTTATTTGAATTCCACGGTTTAACTGTAGATTGTATTGATAATCACCAGCCTAACTCTGCACAACGTAGAGCAGCTTACAAAGCAGATATTACTTACGGTACAAATAACGAATTTGGTTTCGATTATTTACGTGACAACATGGTTCATTCTCCAGAAGAACTTGTACAACGTAAACATAACTTTGCAATTGTCGATGAGGTCGATTCAGTTTTAGTTGATGATGCTCGTACGCCATTAATTATTTCAGGACCAGTTCCGCAAGGAGATCGTCATGAGTTTTTAGAATTAAAACCAATGGTTGATAATTTAGTTGCAGCTCAACGTCAATTATCAAATACATTCTTAACAGAAGCTAAAAAATTAATCAAAGCAGGTGATACTAAAAAAGGAGGTTTTAATTTATTAAGAGCTTACCGTGCGTTGCCTAAAAATAAAGCGTTAATTAAGTTTTTATCTGAAGAAGGAGTTAAACAAATTCTTCAAAAGACAGAAAATCATTTCATGCAAGATAACAATCGTGAAATGCCTAAGGTTGACGAAGCTTTATATTTTGTGATTAACGAAAAAAATAATCAGGTTGAGTTAACAGATAATGGAATTAAATACCTTTCTCAAGGTATGGATGAGCATTTCTTTATCTTACCAGATATCGGAACTGAAATCGCTGCTATCGATAAAATGAAAATTTCTCCTGATGAAATGACAGAACGTAAAGAAAAGTTATTCCAAGATTTTGGGGTAAAATCTGAACGTATTCATACATTAACTCAGTTATTAAAAGCATATGCATTATTTGAAAAGGATTCTGAATATGTAATTGTTGATAATAAAATTATGATTGTTGATGAGCAAACAGGACGTATCATGGATGGTCGTCGTTACTCAGATGGTTTACACCAAGCAATCGAAGCGAAAGAGAATGTGAAAATTGAGGCAGCAACTCAAACTTTTGCAACTGTTACTTTACAGAATTACTTCAGAATGTACAGCAAGTTAGCTGGTATGACTGGTACTGCTGTTACTGAAGCGGGAGAATTCTGGGAAATTTATAAATTAGATGTTGTAGAAATTCCTACAAACCGTCCAATTTCGCGTGACGACAAAGAGGATTTAATTTTCCGTTCTATCCGTGAAAAATTCAATGCGGTTATTGAAGATGTTACTGAGTTATCAAAAGCAGGTCGTCCAGTTTTAATTGGTACTACTTCAGTAGAAAACTCTGAATTATTAAGCCGTATGTTAAAAATGCGTGGTGTGCCTCACAACGTATTAAATGCTAAATTACACAAACAAGAAGCGCAAATTGTAGAAGAAGCTGGTAAACCAGGAATTGTTACAATTGCGACCAATATGGCTGGGCGTGGTACCGATATTAAATTATCAGACGAAGTTAAAAAAGCCGGTGGTTTAGCTATTATCGGAACAGAGCGTCATGATTCTCGTCGTGTAGACCGTCAGTTACGTGGTCGTGCTGGTCGTCAAGGAGATGTTGGATCTTCACAATTCTACGTTTCTTTAGAAGATAGTTTAATGCGTTTATTTGGATCTGAAAAGGTTGCGAAAATCATGGATAGCATGGGATTAAAAGAAGGTGAAGTAATTCAGCATTCTTGGATGACAAAATCTATCGAAAGAGCTCAAAAACGTGTTGAAGAAAATAACTTTGGTGTTCGTAAACGTTTATTAGAATATGATGACGTTATGAATGCACAACGTGAAGTAGTTTACAAAAGAAGACGCCATGCGTTACACGGAGATCGTTTGAAAATTGATATTGCAAATATGATTTTTGACGTGTGTGATTTTGTAGTTGAAGGAAATAAAGTTGGAAATGATTTTAAAAACTTCGAGTATTCATTAATCAAGCATTTCGGAATTCAATCTCCATTTACTGAAGATGAGTTTGCTAAAACTTCTCCTGCTGATTTAGTTGATAAACTTTATGTTCACGTATTTAAAAAGTACGAAGAGAAATCTGCAAAGAGTGCTACAGAAGCTTTTAAAGTGATTACTAAGGTTTATGAAGATGAATCTAATCAGTTTGAGAGAATGGTTGTTCCTTTCACAGATGGAAATAAAAATATTAATGTAGTTACAAATCTTGAAAAGGCTTATCAATCAGAAGGTACTTCTTTAATTACAGATTTTGAGAAAAATATTACATTAGCTATTGTTGATGAGGCTTGGAAAAAGCACTTACGCAAGATGGATGAATTAAAACAATCTGTTCAATTAGCAGTTCACGAACAAAAAGATCCGTTACTAATCTATAAATTTGAAGCTTTTAATTTATTCAAATTAACTATGAACGGTATTAACTCTGATGTAGTTGCTTTCTTAATGAAAGCAGATTTGCCAGTTCAGCAAACAGAAGAAATAATCGGATAATCAAATATTAAAAACGTCATTCAAAAGAATGACGTTTTTTGTTTTAAGACTTTTATTTTCTTAATAAAGAAAAGAGCTTACAAATATCTGTAAGCTCTTTTTTAATTTTGAGTTTTATAAATTTAATTTACCACGAACATGGTCCATCCAATCATGGAATTTATGCATTTGTTCTTGAATAAATCCATCCTTTTTCTCTTCTTCTTCAGGGAAATGTGAATTTGGAATAATGTGTTCGTAATACGTTCCTTTTAACACTTTTCTTAAAATACCTTCACCTACGAATGGAGCGCCATCATTCAAAGCTTTTGTAGCTTTTAATAAATGACGAATATCGTATTGAGAAGGATAAACATCTGGTACTTGTTTATTTAAATTCAATAATGAATAAACTGCAATACGAGCTGTACGAACCGAACTTTCCATTGTGAAAACACAATCGTTATTTGTTTCAACAAACTGGCCTACTAAACCTAAATTTGTACATCCTGCTGGAACAATTTCCGGACGATCGCCTTTTGCACGTGGCATAAACATAGAGGTAATATAAGGCATAAATGCTGTACGCACTTTAGTATTTTCGATTACATTATCCAATTGATCTTCGATTCCTAAATGGTAACATAATTCAGCTAATATTTCATTTCCTGTACATTCTGGCATTGCTTTCTTCACGTAATTTCCATCTTTATCCATAAATAAAGCATACACCCAAATTACTAAAATATCATCTGGTTGTGTAGGATAATGCGGTTGACGGTTACAAGTAAAACTCATTAACCAGTTAGAATCTGTAATTGTGATAATACCACCAGTTACTGTTTTTCCAGAATACGGATCATTAACAGCGTAACCTTTTAGTTTTTCGATGAAAGCAGAAGGTTTACAAGTTAAAGTAGCAGACATCCAAGATGATTTTTCGATATCACCGCAGAATTTTTCTGGACGACCAAATACTGGAGATTTAGCAGCTAAATTTTTCCACAATTTCCAACCTGCTGAATTTCCACTTGTACTATTATCAATCGTTTGAATTGGCGCTTGTGTATTATTTCCGTAAGCAGAATCTTCCGTCATCGAACCTGTAGTTACAACAACATAATCTTCTGTTCCTATTTCAATTTTAGTATCTTTTCCGTCTTGAATGGTTTCAATTGCTTTTACAACTTTAGTTCCATCAGCAGCAATTTCAATATTCATATCGCTTACCAACGTATTCAATTGAATTTGAACTCCTTTTTCAACTAAGAAATTACGTAATGGTTTAATGAACGTATCGAACTGATTGTATTTTGGGAAAACCAAAGCAGATAAATCATTCAATCCATCTAAATCGTGTAAGAAACGGTGCATGTATAATTTGAATTCTAACAAAGAATGCCATTGTTCAAATGCAAACATCGTTCTCCAAAACGTCCAGAAATTACTCTTTTTGAACGAATCACTAAAGTAATCATCGATTGTTAAGTCGTCTAATTCTTCCTTATTTTTAAGCAATAATTTAACTAAAGCTAATTGGTCTTTTTTGCTTAAACCAAATTTACTGAAATCTTCAACGATTCCTTTATTACTAATTAAACGAGATTTTGAATAGTTAGAATCGTTATCATTTAATAAACGATATTCATCTAAAACGCTGTAAGGATGTGGTAATTCAACCGCAGGAACATCTTGGAATAAATCCCAAAAGTTTTCATACGTCATGTCCATTTCACGTCCACCACGAATTAAATATCCATCTTCTGGATTTCCTGAACCATCCATAGAACCACCTTCGATATGTAGCTGTTCAATGAATGTGATATTTTTTCCAGGAACATGTCCATCACGAATTAAATAATAAGCAGTAGCTAAACCAGCAATTCCACTTCCAATAATATAAAATTTACTATTATCGAAAGATTTGTTTAAAACTGGTTTATTACGTTGGTAATTTCCGATTTGATTTGCATACGGCATAGGACGATCTGGTCCGTTGTGTACAACATCTTTGTTAGCATCTGGTTGGTGGTCTACATTATTGTAGTACTTTGATGCATTTAACACTTTATCGAAGTGTTTGGTGGTGTCTTTTTTCATATTTTTAGTTTAGTTGATGTTATTTTTTGTCGAATCGTTTCATGTATTTACTTATTAAAATAGGAATAGCAAGGAATACTAAAGTTCCTACTATTAAAAATACAGTGTAAAAGGTTGGACTACTAATAGGTAATTGTGCCGGAGGAATAAAACATAAGATTAATGCGAAAACTACTGCTAAAAATCCAACGCCTCCAAAAAGCATCATTCCGTTTTTACCGCCAGGTACTTTAAAAGGACGTGGTAAATTAGGTTGACTCTTTCTTAATTTAATTCCAGCCAAATACATTAAAACATACATAATTAGGTACAAAGTTGCGTTTAATGAACTCAGTAAGAAAAAGGCTACATTCACATCTTTCATAAAGAAATAAAGCGAACATAAAATGGTAACAATTACTCCTTGTAACAAAATAATGTTAATTTGAACTCCATTTTTATCAACAACTGCCATAAATTTTGGAAGTTCATTATCTTTTGCCGTATAAAGTAATGATTTACTTGGGCCGGAAATCCAAGCGATAACACTCGCTGCACATCCAATCACAACAAGTACTGCCATGATGTTTGTAAGCCAATTTAGGTCGTAATGAGCAAATCCCATTTTAAAGGCATCCATAACACCAGAATCTAACTCGATTTTGTCATAAGGTAAAATAACAGAAACAGCATAAGCACCAACTCCTAATACTACAAAGCATAAGAATGAAGCGATGAAAATAGCTTTTGGATATTGCGTTTTTGGATTGTCTAATTCGTTTGCATGTACGGCCAAAGCTTCGATTCCTGAAAACAAAAGAATAATTGTAGATAAGAAAACTATACTTCCGATGTTGGTTAAATGCGGTATGAAACGAGGGGTTGTAATACCGTTTAGAGTTTGTGCAATTTCTGTTTGATTTGCAGGGATTGCTTCATAAGCAATTGGATTTTTGTCTATCATCCAATAGATTGCCAAGCCTATTAGAATTACTAATGGAACTATAGTTCCCCAAATAAAACCTACGCTTGAAAGAGTTGGAATTTTGGTTGGAGCTTTTAATGAAATCCAAGTAGAAATCCAATAGATTAGGATTGTAGCTCCTCCAATAAATTTACCGTTTGTAGCTAATTCAGGCATATCAAAAATATATGCGATAGCTGCAGAGCCAAAGGTAATTGTGATTGGGTACCAAACAATATTTTGAATCCATTGCATAAAAACAGCGACAAAACCAACTTGTTTATTATAGGCTTCTTTAACCCAAGTGTAAACTCCTCCACCTTTATCTGCAAAAGTGGTACCTAATTCTGCACTTACTAAAGCTGCTGGAACTAAGAAAAAGATTGCAGCGAAAGCCATGTATGCAAACATGGTTAATTCTACTTGAGACATTAATGGTACGCCACGTAAACTCATTACGGCAGCAGTTGTCATAAGTATTAATTGCATAACGGTCATTCTACTCACTTTTGGAGTAGAACGACCGTTATTTGAATTATTTTGGTTTGAATCAGCCATAAATAATTTTATGAATTAAATTAGTGTTTAAAATTACCAGCTTCTGCTTCTGTCATAGCTACTGCAACCGGATGGTTTTTAAAGTATTCTATGCAAGTTTTTAAGTCAGTTAATAATAAATCTGCCATATCATGACTGAATCCGTGACGAATTAAAACACGTTGAATTACCATATCTGTACAGTTTGTTGGTAAAGAATATGATGCAACTTGCCATCCGCGAGAACGTAATTTGTCTGTTAAATCATATAAAGAGAACCCAGGATTAACGCCTTCTTTTAACATCCAACAAGCTCCTGGAATTCCACCAACTCCATCATAAAGAATGTCGAATAAACCAATTTTTTCAATTTCTTTAGCAATGTATTGTCCGTGATCTGCACAAGTTTGTTGAATTCTTTCATACCCTTCGCGTCCGTGACGTAAGAAATTATAATATTGTGCAATTACTTGTCCACCTGGGCGAGAGAAGTTTAATGCAAAGGTTGGCATTTCACCTCCTAAGTAGTTTACATTAAAGATTAATTCTTCTGGTAAGTCTTTTTCTTCTCTCCAAACAATCCATCCCACACCAATTGGTGATAATCCGAATTTATGTCCTGAGGTATTGATTGATTTAACTCTTGGAAGTCTGAAATCCCAAACTAAATCTTTTTGGATGAACGGAGCTAAGAAACCACCACTTGCACCATCAACGTGAATAGGAATATCTAAACCAGTTTCTGCTTGTAATTTATCTAAAGCATCATTAATTTCTTTTACATTTTCATATTGTAAAGTAAATGTAACTCCTAATGTAGGAACAACACCAATTGTGTTTTCGTCTACACGTTTTAAAACTTCTTCAGCATTCATTAATAAACGTCCGTGCTCCATTGGAATTTGACGAATTTCAACATCGAAATAACGTGCAAATTTTTCCCAACAAACCTGAACTGGACCTGTAATAATGTTTGGTCTGTCTGTTGGCTTTCCTTCTGCTTGGCGTTTTTTTCTCCAATTCCATTTCATAGCTAAACCACCTAACATTGCAGCTTCACTTGAACCGGTTGTAGAGCAACCTAAAGTTGTAGCACTTGCAGGTGAATTCCATAAATCTGCTAAAATGTGCACACAACGAGATTCGATTTCTGCTGTTTGAGGATACTCATCTTTATCAATCATATTTTTAACAATACATTGATCCATGATTTCTCTGGTAGCATTATCTGTGAAAGTTTGACAGAAAGTAGATAAGTTTTGTTTTGCATTTCCATCTAACAATAATTCGTCCATAATTAAATCTTTAATTAATTCTGGATCGTTAGAAGTTTCTGAAATTGCAAATTTCTTTAATGTTGTTTTTGAATCATTTTGTGTGTACAAATCATAAACACTTTCAGCTTTGTCTCGGATAACTTTGTGTGTTGCCATAATTTTATATTTAGATATTTTTTTTTTGTTAAATTACAATTTTTTGAAAAAATATGAAAATTTATTTGTGAATTATTTTAATAAAACAAGAAATTAGTAATAATCCTATATTGCTGATTTATATTTTCGGATTAATAAATATTGTTTTAAAAAAATACTTTTTTTTTATTAAAATGTTTTTTTTAACATTGTTTTTTTAAAGCAGTTTGCCCGAGAGCATGAATGCTGCAATTGTAAAATATATAATTAGTCCAGATACGTCGACTAAAGTTGCAACAAATGGAGATGAAGCGGTTGCTGGATCGAATCCGATTTTTCTAAGTATAAACGGAACTAATGCCCCTGAAAGTGTTCCCCAAAGTACTATTACAACTAAGGAAAAAGCAATAGTAATTGCAATTTCAAACCAATATTCTCCATAATCATACAATCCGGCTTGCTCCCAAATTGTAATTCTGATTAAACCGATTATTCCCAAAATTGTTCCTAAGGCTAAACCTGATAAAAGTTCTTTTTTAAAAACATACCACCAATCTTTTAATTTTATCTCACCTAAAGCAAATGCTCGAATTATTAATGATGCTGCTTGTGAACCTGAGTTTCCTCCACTTGAAATAATTAACGGAACAAATAGAGCTAAAACAACAGCTTTTTCAATTTCATCATCGAAATAAGTCATTGCAGAAGCGGTAAACATTTCTCCTACAAAAAGAATTACTAACCAGCCTGCTCGTTTTCTAATTAATTCTAAAATGGGAGTTTGGGTGTATGAAAGGTCTAATTCTTCCATTCCACCAAAACGTTGAATATCTTCTGTATCTCGAATTTTCATTCGATCAATAATGTCATCTGCGGTAACAATTCCAACCAAAACACCATTTGTAGTTGTTATTGGAATGGCAGTTCGATCGTATTTATCGAAAATTTCAAAAGCCTCTTCAATGGGCGTAGTTGCTTTTATAGATATAAAGTTATTGTCCATTAGTTCGGATACTTTGGTAGTAGCATCTGCTAATAAAATTTCACCGATTCTTAAATCATCTATCAAAACTTGATTTTTGTCAACAATAAAAAGATAATTAAGTGTTTCAGCTGTTTTACCGTATTTTTTAATGTGTTTTAGAACATCATCAACCGTGTCATCTTCTTTTATTTGAATATACATCGGGGTCATTAAACGAGCAACGCAATCTTCTTTATACCCGATTAAACTTAAGGCTATGGCACGTTCTTCATCATTTAATAGGTTTATAGAGTATTTAATTAATTCATCAGGAAAGGTCTCAAATAACTCCGTTCTATCGTCAGGTTCTAAGTTATTTAATACTTCAGCTAAGTCTGAATCGGTTAAACTTTTTACGATTTCTTTCTGAATATTGGAATCTAAATATGAAAAAACTAAACTTTTTGTTTCGTTAGGTAGTGAGTGAAAATTAATATTTCTCTCTTTGTACTCTAAAATAGTCAATTTTTCTGCAATATCTGCTGGATGTAAATTTTGAAATGAAGATTCCATAATTTCAATTTTATTTGTAATTAATTGAGTTTTATTTGTTTATGATGGTATTTTTAAAGTTATTAATTTTACTTGGAATAATTTAAATAATTAGAATAAATGTTAAAATATCTTTTAAAATTCGCTAATAAATTTTATGAAACGTTAAAATAAAATAGGTTAGCAATTCATTTTTTTATAATTTTACTTAATAAATTATAAGGTTCAGTAAAGATGAAAAAAGGAATTTTCTTAAAAACGGGTATACTTCTAACTTCAATATTTTTATTCGGAAATGTTCAAGAGAGTGAAGCTTGTACACGCGTAGTATATAAAGGAACAAATAATAGCAACGTTATTACTGCGCGTTCTATGGATTGGAAAGATGAGATTGATGCGAATTTATGGGTTTTTCCAAGAGGCATGCAACGTAACGGAAGTGTTGGTGCTAATTCAATCACTTGGAGTTCTAAATACGGAAGTGTGATTACAAGCGCTTGGGATATTGCAACAACAGACGGTATTAATGAAAAAGGTTTAGTAGCTAATATTTTATGGCTGGTTGAAACAGAATATGCGCATTTTAATCCTTCTGGAAATAAAAAAGGAATTACTATCTCTGCTTGGGCGCAATATGTTTTAGATAACTTTGCAACTGTTGATGAGGCTGTGAAAGATTTAAAGAAAGAAGAATTTGTGGTTGTGTCTGATTACATTCCTGGAACTCAAAAATTTGCAACTTTGCATTTATCAATTTCAGATGCTTCTGGAGATAGCGCAATTTTCGAATATATTGATGGGAAATTAGTAATTCATCATAGTGGGGCTTATAACGTGATGACAAATTCTCCAATTTTTAATGAACAATTAGCAATTAACGAATACTGGGCAGGCGTTGCTGGAACTGAATTTTTGCCAGGAACAAACAGAGCTCCAGATCGTTTCAGAAGAGCGGGTTATTACATAAAAGCTATTCCACAAGATACTGATACTAAAACTGCAATTGCAAGCGTTTTCAGTGTAATTAGAAATTGTTCAGTTCCTTTTGGAATTACTTCAGAAAAAGAACCAAATATTTCTTCTACTCGTTGGAGATCAGTTTCAGATCAAAAAAATTTACTTTACTTTTTTGAGACAGTTAAAACGCCGAATACTTTTTGGGTAGATTTAAAGAAAATTGATTTCAGTGAAAAAGGAAAAGTAAAAAGACTAAGTGTAAGCAAAAATGAAACTTATGCAGGTGAAACTTCAGCATTATTTAAAGAAAGTAAGCCTTTTGTTTTTTTAGGAATTTAATATAATCAAGGTTGTTTAAAGAATTTTCTCTAAACAACCTTTGTTTTTAATCTAACGACTTATGAAAAAAATATCATTTATAATCTTACCTTTTTTATTTTCTGCATTTAATTTTGAGTCTCAAGCACAAGAATTATCATCTGATTCATTAAAATTAGAAGTTACTCCTTACGCAAGTTTACGCGGTCATTTTGCTGTTTATGACAAAGAAGTTGCTTTGCAAGAAAATGTTTCAAGAATAGGAGCTAAGGTTGCGGTTGAAAAAGGGAATGTTACTTTTCTTGCTGCTACCGAATTACATTTGAATTTGTTTCAAGGCGGAGCTAGTTTTAATGTTGACGGCAATGATGCAAATGAATTTTTAGATGTTCAGGCGGTTCAAAACCAACGTGCTTTCAATAATAGAGTAGGTTATATTGGAATTGATTTGAATAAATACGGAACTTTCACTTTCGGAAAGCAATGGAGTGTTTATTATGATGTTGCCGGTTATACCGATCAGTTTATAATTTTTGGAGGTACAGCTTCTGCAACTTATGTTGGCGGTACAGATGGAGGGGCTTCAGGTACTGGTCGTGCTTCACAAGCTGCTATTTATCGCAATCAAATAGGTGATTTTTATATTGGTGCTCAAGCTCAAATGCGAGGTGGAAATAATGACAAATTCATTGATGGTTATGGATTTTCTGCACAATACAATTTTTTATCTGATTTTTATATTGGAGCTTCTTTTAATCGTGTTTTTTTAAGTGACGATCTGATTGATCAGAAAAAAATAATCGGTTTAGATGGTCAACCTACTTATTACGCTGGAGGTTTAAAATATCAAGGAAAAAAACTGTTTGTTAGTGCATTGGCTGCTGTTCAAAAAAATGGCGATTTTACTCAAGGTACACTTTTAAATCCTAATAATGAAATAATTCATCCGGCCGTAGTTTTTAATGCAACAGGGTTTGAGTTTTTTGCAAATTATAATTTTGATACTTTTGGAATTCACGCTGGTTACAATTATTATAAACCAGATTTAGATAAATTAAGATCAAATGTAAATGAATTACCTGTAAATTCAGAATTTGAAATAAGCAGAGCAATTGTTGGATTTTCTTATCAGCCTTTAAAATTTGTGCAAATTTATGGAGAACAACGATTGGCATTTGGAAAAAATGCAATGGGACAAAAAAATGAAAGTGTTTTTGCATTAGGTATGAAGATAGATGTTTCTAAAACATTTAAAAGTACTATTTCAACTAAGTAATTTTTTAAAAAATAAGAACAAAACCTCATCATGACTTTTGATGAGGTTTTTATTTTTATATAGATTCTATAAATTCAATTTAATTAATAGGTTGTTAGCGTTTGTTTTTATTTAATTTTGGTGGAATTACAACCAAAATCAACCAAACGGACCTGCGCATCGCGTTGTGAATTCCTTTATCTCATCGTTTATATTTGTTTTAGTTTCGATGATTCTCTTCGCTTAATTTTATAGTACTGCTTATAACAGAATACATAAGAAGAGAGATTTATCATTACATAAACACAAAAAAACTAACTAATTTATCGTGACCTCGACAGGATTCAAACCAAAGTACTTTTTTATCAGACAAAAGTAAATAAATAACATAAATCAAATTTGAAAGATATAGATTTCTTTATTATTTTTAGAAAACATAAAAAGCATAGATTATAAAATGGTTTACGAGCCAAGGAATATTAGAAATAAAGAAAAAACATCTGCTAATGATTTTTTATCGGATATAAAAGAAAAAACTCTATTTGAAGCTCTCATAGATTATGACAAAATTGTTTTGTTAGGGAATCCTGGTGTAGGCTTCCCCTTTTTAGTACAAGTTAAAAGTATACAATATTCTATTACGTTTTATAGTTGAAGTACTAAGTGA
>NZ_CANRNX010000054.1 GCF_947632075.1 uncultured Flavobacterium sp. | reverse complement strand
GTAAACGATCCGTATTCAGTTGAAGATCAAGTTGCAATTATCTATGCAGGTTCTAAAAACTTATTAAGAAACGTTCCTGTTGAAAAAGTTAAAGAATTTGAAAAAGAATTCTTACAAGTATTAAAGTTATCTCACAAAGATACTTTAGCTGCTTTAAAAGCTGGAAACTTATCAGATGAAGCTACTGCTACTTTAGAAAAAGTTGCTAAAGAAGTTTCTTCAAAATATTAATCATATCAATTTAGAAAGAAGCTGAATCAACTTCTTTCTAAATTTAATTTCTAAGAACACCAATGGCAAATCTTAAAGAAATTCGTATAAGAATTGGTTCTATTTCATCTACGATGCAAATTACATCGGCAATGAAAATGGTTTCTGCAGCTAAATTGAAAAAAGCGCAAGATGCAATTACTGCTATGCGCCCATACGCTGAGAAATTAACTGAATTAATTCAAAATATTAGCGCAACTTTAGAAGGAGATGCTTCTGGAGTTTATGCTGAGCAAAGAGAGGTTAATAAAGTTTTAGTAGTGGTTGTTACATCTAACAGAGGTTTATGTGGTGCTTTTAATGCTAACGTAATTAAAGCAACTCGTAATTTAATTGATGTTACTTACGCTGGAAAACAAGTTGATGTTATTACAATTGGTAAAAAAGGATTTGATGCTTTTAGTAAAAACACTAACGTTATCGCTAACAATAGTAACTTATATGATGGATTAACTTTTAACAATACAGCAGAAATTGCTCAAGGTATTATGGACGCTTTCGTTGATGGTACTTATGATAAAGTTGAAGTTGTTTACAACCAATTTAAAAACGCGGCTACTCAAGTAGTTCAGGTAGAACAATTCTTACCTTTATTACCTGTAGTAAACGAATCAGCAGCAACTTCTGATTATATTTTTGAGCCATCTAAAGAAGAAATTATTTTAAACTTAATTCCTACTTCTTTAAAAACTCAATTATTTAAAGCAGTTTTAGATTCTAATGCTTCTGAGCACGGTGCACGTATGACAGCAATGCATAAAGCTACCGATAACGCTAAAGATTTAAGAGACGATTTAAAATTAACTTACAACAAAGCACGTCAGGCAGCAATTACAAACGAAATTTTGGAAATTGTTGGTGGAGCAGAAGCTTTAAAAAGCTAATTTTTAAAACCTCAATAAAAAAAGTCCAGAAAAATTTTCTGGACTTTTTTTATTTATATAATAAACTAATTTTCATTTTTCTTAGCTGCTAAAAATTCACTAAAATCTGTTGAAGATGGATTTTCAAACAATTCTAAATGAAAGAATGAAACAGATGCTAAAGCATGATCAAAAATATCAGCCATAATACCTTCATAAACCAACCATTCGGTTGTAGCTGTGAAAGTGTAAATTTCTAAAGGTAACCCGTGTTCTGTTGGTTGCAAATGCCTAACCATGATATGATACTGTTTATGAATTTTAGGATTGTTTAATAAATAGCGTTTTAAATATTCCCTAAACAAACCAATATTTGTCATTCTACGGCCGTTTACAAGCATTGTAGGATCATCGACATGAGTATGATTGTATTCTGCAATTTCTAACTCTCTTTCAATAATGTAAGACTTGAGTAATTTTATACGTTTTAAATCATTAATCTCATGTTCTTCAAGAAAACGAATAGACCCAAGCTTAATAAACATCGAGCGTTTAATTCTTCTCCCACCAGATTTTTGCATTGCTCTATAGTTTCTAAAAGAATCACTAATTAAAGCATAAGTAGGAATTGTAGTAACCGTTTTATCGAAGTTTTGGACTTTTACAGTACTTAAATTAATTTGCAAAACAGTACCATCAGCGCCATATTTCGACATCTCAATCCAATCTCCTACCCTAACCATATCATTTGTAGAAACCTGAATACTTGCAACAAATCCTAAAATAGTATCTTTAAAAACTAATAAAATAATAGCAGAAGCAGCTCCTAATGCAGTCAATAAACCTGTTGGATCTTTACCAGTTACTTCAGAAAAAATAAAAACACCACAAATGATATACAAAATAATAGTTATAACCTGAAAATAACTATCTAAAGGCTTATCTGCGTAGCGTTTTCTTCCAGCTAAAGTGTCTTTAAAAGTTTTGAAAAATGCATTAATTAAAAATGTAATTGTTACCGCCAAAAGAATATCAACTACAACTAATGCAAATTTAGTAGTCATTTCGAAACCTGTAAAAATAAATGGCAAAGTTTGTCTTGCAATCAAAACAGGAATTAAATGAGTACCGTATTTTAAAACTCCATTACGAATTAAATAATCATCTATTCGAGTTCTACTTCTTCTGATAGTTTTAATTAAAAGCAACATTAAAGTTTTACGGAGTAAAAAATCGATTATAAATAAAACTAAAGCAAGAAAAAGCAACAGAATTAGCGAATTTAAAATATGCGCAAATCTTGTTTCTAAACCTAAAGATTCTAATAAATTAATTCCATAAGAGTAAATTTCACTCTGAAATCTATTATCAATAATATCCATTAAAAAAAATTTAATCAAAAATAGAGAATATCAATTAAAAACCTCTTAATAAAAAACTAAGATTTAAAATTATTTTTTTTATTATCAGTTTTTTTGTCTAAATAAAACCGATTAAGAACAGTTAATAAAAGATTCACTTCCTACCAATAAAGTTGCATTGAGAGCTTGAACTGTAAAAAATATAAACAAGAAGTAAGAGATTCAAAAACGAAAATAAATTCGAAAAATAAACTTTGTAATTCATAAAAAAAGGAAAGCAAAACGCTTTCCTCAAATATATTAAATTTCGTTTAACATCTTAGAAATTTCATCTAACTTTGGTGTTAGAATCACTTCAATTCTTCGATTCTTAGCCTTATCATCTGGAGACGAATTCGGAGCTATTGGTGCATATTCACTACGGCCAGCTGCGGTTAAATTTTTCTTATCGATACCAGAAGTTTGCTCTAAAATTGTAACAATTGCTGTTGCACGTTTAGTTGACAAATCCCAGTTAGAAGAAATTCCTCCTTGTAAAGTTCCAATGATTTTATCATTATCAGTATGACCTTCTATTAAAATGGAAATATCAGGATTTTGAGCCAATACTTTTCCTAACTCTTCAACTGCAACTTTTCCATCTTTACTTACTACCCAACTTCCAGAATCAAATAGTAATTTATTTTCCATAGAAACATAAACTTTACCGTTTTTCATTTCTACTGTTAAACCGTTTCCTTCAAAAGCAAATAAAGCTTTAGATAATGAATTTTTTAAGCGATTTAAATTTGCATCTTGGGCAGCTAATTTCGATTCAAGCTCATTGATTCGTAATGATTTTTCATCTAATTCTGCCTTAACTTTATTTAATCGTGCAATTTCTGCTTTAATCGCAGAATCGCTATTTTTTTCTAAACTTTCATAGTTTACTGCCAATTGCGAAAGTTCGTTTTGAAGACGATCACGGTCTGCAATAGTAACAGCTAAATTTTCTCGAGTCGAAATCAAATCTTCGTCTAAAACCAAATTGTTTGCCGCTAAACGTTCACTTTCTTGAGTCATTCGTAGTAATTCAGCATTACAATCTTGTAACTGCGCATCTAATTCATTATATAATCTTCGAGTTACACAAGAAGACAATAATGTTACTGAAATTGATAATATAAAAATCTTTTTTATCATAATATTATTTTAATTCTAAACCAACTGGACAATGATCAGAATGCTTAGCTTCAGGCAAAATATAAGCACGTTCAATTCTATCTTTCAAATTTTCAGAAGCTAACAAATAATCAATTCTCCAACCTTTATTATTATTACGAGCATTTGCGCGATAACTCCACCAACTATAATTATGAGGTTCAGGGTTTAACATTCGAAACGTATCTAAAAAACCGCTTTTCATAAAACCATCTAACCACTTTCTTTCTTCGGGTAAAAAACCGGAAACTTTAGCATTTCGAACAGGATCATGGATATCAATAGCTTCGTGACATATATTGTAATCACCTCCAATAACCAAGTTCGGAATTTCATTTTTTAAATTTGTTATATAATCTTGAAATTCATCCATATATTGAAATTTATAATCTAAACGTTCAATATTAGTCCCTGAAGGTAAATAAAGTGACATTATAGAAACATCATCAAAATCTACACGTAAGTTTCTACCTTCAAAATCCATGTGTTCGATACCAGTTCCGAATACAACATTTTTTGGCTCAACTTTAGACAATATAGCAACACCGCTATATCCTTTTTTCTGTGCTGGATAGTAATATTGAAACGGATAACCAGCTGCTTTAATATCTTCTACAGGAATTTGATTTTCTTGAGCCTTAATTTCTTGTAAACAAATCACATCTGGATTTGCTGCTTGAAGCCAATCTAAAAAACCTTTAGTTATAGCAGCACGTATACCATTAACATTATAAGAAAGTATTTTCATGTTTAAATTTTAAAAAATCAAAAATAATCAATTTAAATCAACCTGAAGTCTTAAACTTTATTGAAATAGAATACAGAAATAAAATGTATTACGTAAAAGTAATGTAATGAAACGCTAAAGTAAAAACCTTAACATAACTTTTGTATCTTTGCCGCTAATTAATAATATCTTAACAATGCAAGTTGTAACTGCAAAACAAGTAGCAAAAGCTATAAAAGTAGATAAATTCGGAAGTTTTGGAACTCTGATCGGATGGGTTTTCATGAAAATTACCTCAATATCGAAAATAAATAAAGTATATGATAAAGCATATACAACAGATTCTTTGCAGTTTTTATCACATCTTGTTAAAGAATTGGATGTGACGTATGACATTCCTGCAGAAGATTTTAAAAGATTACCAAAAACAGGTCCGTATATAACTATCTCGAATCATCCTTTAGGAGGTTTAGATGGTATTTTACTAATGAAATTAATGTTAGAACAAAATCCTGATTATAAAATTGTAGCCAATTTTTTACTTCAGGAAATTGAACCGTTAAAACCTATAATAATGCCTGTTAATCCGTTTGATGACATGAAAGATGTTAAATCGAGCGTTTTAGGATTAAAAGAAACATTAAGACATTTAAGTGACGGAAAACCTATGGGAATTTTCCCTGCTGGAGAAGTTTCTACCATTGAAGAAGGAAGCATTATGGTCGACAAACCATGGGAACCAACTGCTATGAAAATTATTCAAAAAGCAAATGTTCCTGTTGTACCAATTTATTTCCATGCAAAAAACAGTAAGCTATTTTATTGGTTAGCTAAGATCAATCCAATTTTAAGAACTTTAAAACTTCCTTCTGAATTATTTACTCAGAAAAAGAAAGTAATTAAAATTAGAATTGGAAAACCAATTTCTGTAAATGAACAAAATGAACATAAAGAAAGCTTAGAAGGATATACTGAATTTTTACGTAAGAAAACTTATATCTTATCAAAATCATATAACGAAAAAGGTGAACGCAGATTATTAAGTGCAATTAATTTAGATTTGCTAACAAAATATTCAGATCCTAAACCAAAACAAATTGCTTTAGCTGCAAATCAGGATAAGATTTTAGAAGAAATTGCTTGTTTAAGAGAAAACATCTCTGAAAACAGATATCTTCAAAGTAAGAATTACGAGGTCTTTTTTGTACAAGCAGAAAAAATCCCAAACATTTTACATGAAATCGGTCGATTAAGAGAAATCACTTTCAGAGAAATTGGAGAAGGAACAAACGAATCTTTAGATTTAGACGAATTCGATCAATATTACTATCACATGTTCCTTTGGGACGAAGAACAACAACGCGTTGCTGGTGCTTACCGAATGGGATTAGGTGCTGAAATTTATTCCAAATATGGCATTGATGGATTCTACATGCAAAAACTATTCAAATTTGAACCAGAATTATACAAAATGATGTCTGAATCAATTGAAATGGGAAGAGCATTTATCGTTCCTGATTATCAACAAAAACCAATGCCTTTATTTCTATTATGGAAAGGAATTGTGCACACTACTCTTCGTTATCCCGAACACAAATTTTTGATTGGCGGAGTAAGTATTAGTAATCAGTTTACAGATTTCTCAAAATCACTAATGATTGAGTTTATGAAATCGCATTATTACGATCCATACGTTGCACAATTCATTCGCCCGAAAATGGAATATAAAGTCAAATTAAAAGATGCCGATAAAGATTTTGTTTTTAACGAAACTGAAGCAGATTTAAATAAATTTGATAAAATCATTGATGAAGTTGAACCTGGAAATTTAAGATTACCAGTTCTGATCAAAAAATACATTAAGCAAAACGCACGAGTAGTTGCGTTTAACGTTGATCCGTTATTCAACAACTCTGTTGATGGCTTAATGTACATTAGAATTGAAGATTTACCAGAAAGTACAGTTAAACCAGTAATGGAAGAACTTCAAGCTGAATTAGAAAGAAAAACAGAATTGCAAAGAAAAGGCAAAAAACAATAAACAAAAACACGAACCTAATAAGTTCGTGTTTTTTTATTATCTATTTTTATAAAAATTAATAAGCATGTTAGAAGTTAGAAAAGCTACGTTATCTGAAATACATTCAATAATGAATATCATTGAGAACGCAAGACAAATTATGATTGAAAACGGAAATTTAAATCAGTGGATTAATGGTTATCCATCTGAAGAAATTATTAAAAATGACATCAAAAACAACCAGGGTTATGTAGTTATAAAACACGATGAAATTAAAGGTTATTTTTGCTTTTTAAAAGGAATTGATCCAGAACCAACTTACGCTTCAATAAAAGAAGGAAAATGGCTAAATAACAAACCTTATGGTGTTATTCACAGATTAGCTTCAGACGGTACAACGAAAGGTGTCGCTGATGCTTGTTTTAGTTTTTGTTTTAATCAAATTCAAAACATAAAAGTTGATACGCATGAAGACAATCTAATCATGCAAAACTATTTTAATAAATTAGGATTTGAGTATTGCGGAATTATCACGGTTTCGAATGGCACCACAAGAAAAGCATTTCAGAAAACAATCTAAAATTGCACTTATTTTGAACCAGAAACATTAGTTAATTCTCTCCCTATTAAAAATAAAATATAGTTAAAAACATTATTGTCAATTTTAAGATTGCGTCTGTATTTGTTCACAAACACAAGAACTTTAGATTTATAAAAATTAAAACATCTAAAATCATATTGAAAAACAGAAATTGACAAAATAATGACGTATAAACTAAAAAAGCCCTAAATAGAAATTCTATTTAGGGCTTTATATATTTACTTTGAACTTATTAGTTTGCTAAGATATTAATCTTATTCTCTTTTAATTCTAAAGTTCCAAACTCTATTGGTAAGTAGTATGTATTAGCATCTACTTTTTCAAATTTGTTCTCGAATTGAGGTGCAAATGCCAAATTAGTTCCAACAATTTTAATATTACCTTTAGTTAATAAAGAAACGATTGGTGCGTGGTTATCTAACATTTGAAATTCACCATCTATTCCAGGTACAGAAACTGATGTTACTTCTCCTGAAAATAATGTTGCCTCTGGTGATACTATTTCTAAAATCATAGTTTACAAATTTTATTGTTAATCTCGCAAAAGCAAGCTTAATAGTGATTATACTTCAGCTAACATTTTTTCTCCAGCTTTAATAACATCTTCGATGCTACCTTTTAAGTTGAAAGCTGCTTCTGGTAAATGATCTAATTCACCATCAATAATCATATTGAAACCTTTGATTGTATCTTTAATATCAACTAACACACCTGGGATACCAGTAAATTGCTCAGCAACGTGGAATGGTTGAGATAAGAAACGTTGTACACGACGAGCTCTTGATACAGATAATTTATCAGCTTCTGATAACTCTTCCATACCTAAGATCGCGATAATATCTTGTAACTCTTTGTATTTTTGTAAAATCATTTTCACTCTTTGAGCACAATCGTAGTGTTCATTACCTAAAATTTCTGGAGCCAAGATACGAGAAGTTGAATCTAATGGATCTACCGCTGGGTAAATACCTAACTCAGCAATTTTACGAGACAATACTGTTGTAGCATCCAAGTGAGCGAAAGTTGTTGCAGGTGCAGGGTCAGTTAAGTCATCCGCAGGAACGTAAACCGCTTGTACAGATGTAATAGATCCTGTTTTTGTAGATGTAATACGTTCTTGCATCGCACCCATTTCAGTTGCTAAAGTTGGTTGGTAACCTACTGCAGAAGGCATACGTCCTAATAAAGCAGATACCTCAGAACCAGCTTGTGTAAAACGGAAAATGTTATCAACGAAGAATAATACGTCTTTACCTTGTCCGTCTCCAGCTCCATCACGGAAATATTCAGCAATAGTTAAACCAGATAAAGCAACACGAGCACGAGCTCCTGGTGGTTCGTTCATTTGACCGAATACAAAAGTTGCTTTAGAATCTCTCATTCCAGGTTTATCAACTTTAGTTAAATCCCATCCTCCATTTTCCATAGAGTGCATGAAATCATCACCGTATTTAATAATACCAGATTCTAACATCTCGCGTAATAAATCGTTTCCTTCACGAGTTCTCTCACCAACACCAGCGAATACAGATAAACCTCCGTGTCCTTTAGCGATATTGTTCATTAACTCTTGAATTAAAACCGTTTTACCTACTCCAGCACCACCGAATAAACCAATTTTACCTCCTTTTGCATAAGGAGCAATTAGGTCTACTACTTTGATACCTGTGTATAAAATTTCTGAAGATGTAGACAAATCTTCAAATTTTGGAGCTGGTCTGTGGATTGGTAAACCATTTTCTCCTTCTTTTGGAAGATTTCCTAATCCGTCGATAGCGTCTCCAATTACATTAAATAAACGTCCGAATACATCTTTACCAATTGGCATTTGTATTGGAGTTCCTAATGCAACAACCTCGTGACCACGGTTTAATCCATCTGTTGAGTCCATAGAAATGGTACGAACAGTGTCTTCTCCAACGTGAGATTGTACTTCTAATACTAATTTAGAACCATCTTCTTTAGTGATTTCTAATGAATCATAAATTTTCGGAAGTTCAGCATTCGTAGTATCGAAAACTACGTCAACAACTGGCCCGATAACTTGTGCAACTTTTCCTGTAACTTTAGACATTGCTTATGTATTTATTTAACAGCTATTTATCGATTATGAAAAAACCTCTTTTTTCAGAGTGCAAAGATAATTTTTTTTATCTAAAAATTAAAGTTTTTTTCTCTTATTATTTTGAAATATAAAATTCGTTTATTTAAAAACTATTCAACCGTAACAGATTTCGCTAAGTTTCTTGGTTGATCTACATTACACTCTCTCATCACTGCAATATGATAGGATAACAATTGCAATGGAATAGTTGCAATAATTGAAGTCAAGGCTTCTGTAGTATCTGGCATTTCAATCACATGATCTGCTAAAGCTTTGACTTGAGCATCACCTTTTGAAACTACAGCTATAATTTTTCCACTTCTTGCCTTAATTTCTTGAATATTACTTACAACTTTATCGTAATGATTTTGATTCGGTGCAATAACAATCACTGGCATATACTCATCGATTAAAGCAATTGGACCATGTTTCATTTCTGCTGCAGGATAACCTTCAGCATGTATATATGAAATCTCTTTTAACTTTAAAGCACCTTCTAACGCAACAGGAAAATTAAATCCTCTTCCTAAAAATAAACAGTTAGTAGCATTTTTATAAATTTCTGAAATCTTTACGATATTTTCATTCTCTTTTAATGCCTCTTCAACTTTCTCAGGAATCAACTCTAACTCTAAAAGATTTCTTAAATAATCTGGTCTAGACATAGTACCTTTTGCATCTGCCAACCTTAATGCAATTAATGCCAAAACTGTTATTTGAGTTGTAAATGCTTTAGTCGATGCAACTCCAATCTCTGGCCCAGCATGCGTGTAGGCTCCTGCATGAGTTTCTCTCGAAATTGAAGATCCAACCACATTACACACTCCAAAAACGAAAGCACCCTTTTCTTTAGCTAATTTTATGGCAGCCAAAGTATCTGCAGTTTCACCAGATTGTGAAATTGCAATAACAACATCATCTTCATTAATAATTGGATTTCTATAACGGAATTCTGAAGCATATTCAACCTCAACAGGAATACGCGCAAATTCTTCAATCATGTATTCACCAACCAAACCTGCATGCCACGATGTTCCACATGCTACAATTAATATACGCTTAGCATTAATGAATTTATGTAAATTATCTTCAACACCAGCCATTCTGATTAATCCTTTGTCAGATAATAATCTTCCACGGAATGTATCTTTAATAACAGCCGGTTGTTCATGAATTTCTTTTAACATAAAATGATCATATCCACCTTTTTCAATTTGCTCCAAGTTTAATTGCAACTCTTGAATATATGGACTTACTAATTGATCATCTTTTATTTTTCGAATTTTAATTGGTTTATGCAAACGAATAATTGCCATTTCTTCATCCTCTAAATAGATCGCATTATTCGTATATTCAATAAAAGGCGAAGCATCTGATGCAATGAAATACTCACCCTCACCTATTCCAATTGCTAACGGACTCCCTAAACGAGCCGCAACAATTTCATTAGGCTTTTTAATATCCATAACACAAATTGCGTAAGCACCAACTACTTGATTTAACGCAACTTGAACTGCTTTTCCCAATTTTAAGCCTTTGTTTTTTTGAACATCTTCAATTAAATTCACTAATACCTCAGTATCAGTGTCAGATTTAAAAGTATATCCTCTTTTAATTAACTCCTGTTTCAGCGGCTCGTAATTTTCGATAATTCCATTATGAATAATTACCAACTCACCTGAATTTGAAAAGTGCGGATGAGAATTTACATCATTCGGAACCCCATGAGTTGCCCATCTTGTATGACCAATACCCATTGTACCTTTAAACGTATTTTCTTCTTTACATTTTGCTTCAAGATCAGAAACCTTTCCTTTTGTTTTACTCGAAATAAATTTCTCACCGTCAAACAACGCCAAACCAGCACTGTCATACCCTCTGTATTCTAATCTTGATAAACCTTTTGTAATAATAGAGTAAGCATCTTTAGCTCCAATATATCCTACGATTCCACACATCCTTTAATTGTTTTTTTTGGTATAATATAAATCTAATTTCATTCTTGTATTTACATCTGTCGAATTAGGCCCAAACAAAACTGTCCCAAACGGCGATGTCACAGACCCTGTAGGTACTTTTGATATCTTAGTATTAAATGCATTCGCTTCATTTTTTAAAATATTAAACGAATTCAAAGCAATGTCATTTGTAACCGCTAATCCTAAAATAACATTTGTCGAATCTTTTTTAATAAGATTATTAATATGATTGGTAATTCTAAAACGATATTTAATAGTATTCTCTTCTGTAGAAACATCTATTATTCCGTTGTACATATTACGATCTGGATTTGTAGTAACATCCGCATCATAATCGACTAAAGTTTTATTATTTTTTGCATCATACAAAAACAATCGATTTGGCTGGTACTCTGTTGCATTAGTTTGCAATGATTTATCAACATAAACAGTTAATACAGCCTGGTTTATCAACCAATTATTGCGTTTAATTTCATCTAGTTCGTCCGCTACACCATTTCCATCAGCATCAGAACCAAAAAGTGAAATCGTTGCAATTGAACCAACATTTCCCTTAACCCACAACGGATTATTTGAACCAGTTAACAAAGCTTCAGAATAAGAATTAGCATTTACATTCTCAAACAAATTAACTGTAGTTGAGAAAGAATTAGAATTTGAAGAATGACCAATTTTTAATTTTAGAGTTTTCCTCTCCTTAACAACAGTAGCATCTTGGTTTTTCTTATCACTTTTATAAACAATAACAACCTCACCATCGGCAATATTTAATTGAGCCAACGCATTTTGATCACCATTTGCTTCAACATTAAAATACAAACCTCTAAAATATTCTTTAAGAATATTATTGTTTATTATTGATTCATTTTTATTGTTTGCAAAAAATGCATTTTGAAAATAGTTTTTATCCAAATCAAGCCAAATTCCAGGTTTTTTTCGATCTTTAACAACCGGCTTATCATTAGAATCTTTTTCCAACACTCCTTCGCTATTGTATTTATACAATTTAATTTCCTGATTACTAAATTTAAAATTAGTGTTCTGAGAATTTAAAGAAGAATTATTTAATCGACCGCCAGCAATTCCTTTTTTATTAGAATCAAAAACCGGCTTATCTGAAGAATAGTACTCTTGAGTATCCAAATTATTATTTGGATCATAGCTTCTTAAAAAATATCCATTTTCATAAACATTTAATGTAAAACTTCCTTCCCCATAAACGTTTTTAAGTTTATAATTTACATTTCCGTCTGAATCTGTATTTTCAACTGCACTATTATAAGGAATGTAAACATAAACAGAATCAATAACAGGATTTACACCTGCAGAAGTAAAATCACTTGCATTTGTCATTTCTAACTGCGTTACGAAATGCGCGGTAGTTTTACCAAAAACCGGATCGTGATAAACACCTAAATTATTCACAGGTAAATTTTTAGTACTTACCTGCCCGGTATTTACGATTTCAGCACTAAGGTTGTTCACCTCATAAGTTTCAAATCCAAAACCATCATCACCAAAGATATCTGAACCTATTTCGTTATGTTCACTATCACATGAAAGCGTGAATACAGCAAGACTTGCAATTAAAAATCCAAATATTGATTTTTTCTTCATAAATATTTCTTTAAGAAAGTTTATTTCTATAGAAGTCAGTAAAAACTTCTGACATTTGTTCTTTTGAAGTGAAAGGTAAGAAAGGTTTTTTTGAAGTTTCTATATAATTTGTTAAATCTGAAGTTACATTTTCAGAAGAAATAATTACACCATCTGAAAAATCAATAGCATTTTTCATTATATTTATAAAAGTAGCTTCTTTTAAATTTTCGATATCACTAGACTCAAAACCATCAAAAGCAACCTTTTCATACATGTTTTCAGACAACTTCACATCAAAAGATTTTGAAAAAACTGAAGTTACAATTTTCGTATCAGCAAAAATCGTTTCATCTTTATAAAACTTCTTCATGTATAACGGCAATAAAGAAGCAAGCCATCCTTGTACATGAATCACATCTGGTACCCAGTTAAGTTTTTTAACCGTTTCGATAACTCCTTTGGTAAAGAAAATTGCTCTTTCATCATTATCCTCATAAAGATTATTATCTTCGTCTACAAAAGTATGTTTACGCTTAAAATATTCATCATTATCAATAAAATAAACCTGAATACGTTCTTTAGGAATTGAAGCAACTTTAATAATCAGAGGCATATCCATGTCGTTAACTACCAAGTTCATTCCAGATAATCGTATCACTTCGTGTAATTGATGTCTTCTCTCATTAATACTTCCGTATCTAGGCATAAAAATTCTGATTTGCCCACCTAAATCATTAATCATTTTCGGAGTGTCAAACGACATTTGAGAAACCTCGTTTTCTGGTAAATATGGCACTACTTCAGATGATACATATAATATCCTCTTATCTTTCATTTTGGTTTGAGTTTAATTAAATTCGGTATAAAAACATACAAAATTACAAAAAAATGTCGATATAAATATCTAAAATACTAATTTTGCACATCTTATAAAACAAATACGATGCTAGTTTACACTACTCAAAGCACTTTAAAAAACCACATAACAACCTTAAAATCAAAAGGTAACAAAATCGGATTAGTTCCTACAATGGGTGCAATTCACAAGGGTCATTTATCTTTAATGCAAGAAGCTTTAGCAGAAAACGACGTGATTATTGTAAGTATTTTTGTAAATCCTACGCAATTTAACAACGCTTCAGATCTTGAAAAATACCCAAGAACTCTAGAACGCGACGTAAAATTAATTGAAACACTTTCCGAAAATATCATCATTTTCGCACCTTCTGTTGAAGAAATTTATGCTGATAATGCTGTTGCTGAAGTTTTTAAATACAATGGATTAGAAGACCAAATGGAAGGAGCAAATCGCCCGGGACATTTTAATGGAGTTGGAACAATTGTTAAAAAACTTTTTGAAATTACAGAAGCAGACAAAGCATACTTTGGTGAGAAAGATTTCCAACAACTTCAAATTATTAGAAACATGACTTCGCAATTCAATTTACCAATTGAAATCGTAGGTGTTCCTATTTTTAGACAAGAAGACGGCTTAGCAATGAGCTCTCGTAACGAATTACTTTCTAATGACGCTAAAAAAGAAGCCACTTTAATTTACAAGATAATGCTTCAGGCTAAAGAATTATTCGAAACAAAATCAATAAATGAGGTTGTTGCATTTGTTGAAGAAGAATTTAAAAAACATCCGAATTTTAATTTAGAATATTTCGAAATCGCTAACGAAGAAACTTTAAAAACCGCATCAGAAAAAAAACAAAATGTTAAATATCGTGGTTTCGTAGTTGCTCATATTGATAATGTTCGATTAATTGACAATATTTCATTAAATTAATTATAACTTTGCACCATGCAAATAGAAGTAGTAAAATCTAAAATCCACCGTGTAAAAGTTACAGGTGCTGATTTAAATTACATTGGAAGTATCACCATTGACATTGCTTTAATGGAAGCTTCTAATATTATCGAAGGTGAAAAAGTTTCTATTGTTAACGTAAACAATGGAGAACGTTTTGAAACATACGCAATTCCAGGAGCTCGTAATAGCGGAGAAATTTGCTTAAACGGTCCAGCTGCTCGTAAAGTTCATCAAGGAGATATTGTAATCATTATCTCTTATGGAATTATGGATTTTGAAGTTGCCAAAACTTTCAAACCATCAATCGTATTCCCTAATGAAAACGATAACTCATTAACTTAATTTGAATCCTCAAATAAAGAAAATACTAAATATAATACTCCCACTTTTGTTGGGAGTATTTTTAGTTTATTACGCTTATAATCAATTTACTCCGGAACAAATAACCGAGATGACGAGCTATTTTAAAGGTGCTAATTACAATTATATTCTATTATCTTCCATTTTTTCTGTTATTGGTTTAGCATCAAGAGCTTATCGTTGGAATTACGGTTTAAAATATTTAGGCTATCAACCAAATTTCTTAAATAACCTGATGGCTATTTCTATCGGATATTTAATGAATTTAACCGTGCCACGTTCTGGTGAAGTTTCTAGAGCTGTTGTACTTCAGAAATATCAAAAAATTCCATTTGATAAAAGCTTCGGAACCATCATTTCTGAACGAATAATCGATTTAGTTTGTTTGTTGATTTTTGTTTCAACTGCTTTTTTACTTCAATACAATCAACTAAAAGACTTCTTACTTGAGAAAATTCCGTTTGAAAAATTATTAACCTTATTAGCTATTCTTTGTGTTCTTGGGGTAGTTGGAATTTACTTATTATTTTATTCTAAACTGAAATTTTTCATCTTAATCCGAACAAAAATTAAAGGTTTGACCGATGGTGTTTTAAGTATTTATAAAATGCCAAATCGACTAGGATTTTTATTTCACACTGCTGTTATTTGGATTTCGTATGTGTTAACGTTCTATTTCGGAACCCTTGCTTTACAAGAAACATCAGACATTTCTCTTGGTGTAGTTATGGTTTCTTTTGTTGTTGGAAGTTTAGCAGTGACCTTCACAAACGGTGGTTTTGGCGCATTCCCATTAATGATTTCTGAAATTCTTTTACTTTACGGAATTTCTGCAACGGTAGGAACCGCTTTTGGTTGGATACTTTGGACTTCACAAACTGCAATTATTGTAATCATGGGCGGA
>NZ_CANRNX010000053.1 GCF_947632075.1 uncultured Flavobacterium sp. | reverse complement strand
TTAGGGATTGGAGCGATATCCTTTTTATGTTGCCTTCGACTCCGCTCGGGCAACTTAAAAAGATTTAGCGGAAAGCCCGACCGAGCATTTCCGCTAAATTTTATTTCACATCTATATAATGAGCGAGGGAACGTCCAAAAAAAGAGCATAAAAAAAACGGAATGATTTCTCATTCCGCTTAAAATTTAAATTTTAGATTTTTTTACGATTATCTTCAGAATCGGTATCAATTAGCTTGTTGTATGGATCGACACCAACTTCAACAGGCTTTTCTTTAACCTCAATAGAAACTTTATTATTGATTTTATCAATTTTATATTTCTTTAAATACAATTCGTTTTCTAATTCGTACTTACCTTGTTTGGTTGGCGTTCCGAAAATTCCGATTTCTATATAATCTTGCAATGGTAAAGATTCAACTTTATTTTTACCGGTTCCACTAACTAAAGTTTTACCGTTTTCATCTTTATAAATCTTTTCACCATCTTTTCCTGCACGGTATTTAGCAACATTAAAATCAATTTCAACTAAATAATTTCCGTTTGGTAATTGCTTAGAAGTTACCTTATTTACCTTATTATCATATAAAGTAATGGTTTCAAACATATCTTTTATTAGATATTGTAATGAATCTGGAGTTGCTTTTTGAATATAACTCACAAATTCGTACGAGTTTGTATAAGGTGATTCTTGGAATTTAACAGCAGATACATAATCTTTAAGTGCGTTGTTGAAATTTTTCTCACCTAAATAATCACTCATTGCATATAAAACTAAAGAACCTTTGTTGTAATGAATGTATTGCTGGTTTTCGTTAAACATTAACGGATTCTCACTTTTCCATTCGTAAGTTCTTCCCATTAAATAACTATCTAAAGCATCTTTAAGGAATTTACGCATTTGTGCTTTTCCGTAACGTTGTTGTAAAACCATTAATGAACTGTATTCTGAAACAGATTCAGACATTAATGTCGCTCCTTTTACGTTCGCTCCGATTACTTGATGTGCCCACCATTGATGCGCCATTTCGTGAGAAACTACAGAGAACGGATAATCTACAGCGTTTGGATTTTCTTCATCAACATCAGCAATAAAACCAATTCCTTCAGAGAAAGGCATTGTGTTAGCAAAAGCTTGTGCGAAAGTTCCCATGGTTCTTGGGAATTCGATAATACGAGCTTGTTTGTGTTGATATGGTCCGAAATTTTCTGAATAATATGCAATTGATTTCTCCATTGCTTCTAACATACGTTCTACGTTAAACTCGTGTCCTTTATGATAGTAAATTTCAAAATTAATTCCGTCTTTATTTTCTCTTCGAACTTCATAACGACCCGAATTGAACGCGTAGAAATTCAACATTTTTTGATCCATTTTATAATGGAAATATTTACGTCCGTTTTCTTCCCATTCTTTTTGAAGATATCCTGGCGCAATTGCAATTTGATCTGCAGCAGTAGAAACGGTAGTTTCAAAATTAATCCAATCTGCTTCACTTGAAATATATGTGTTCATTCGAGCTTCCATATCATCAGCTTCTGCCATTCGTTCTTTGTCTGGCAAACCATATTTCTTACGAATGTCGTTATCAGCAATTTCAAATCCGTCTGAATATCCAAAAGAAGGAAAAATTCCGTTATTAATAAACGTACCATTTTCAATAACTGGAGAACGATTGGTTAAGAAAGTATTTGGACGATTTTCAACTTTAAATTCAACATTCATAGTTTCACCCGGTTGTAAAGCTTGAGTCAGTTTATAAATATCAAAATCATATAAAGTATCTTTAGAAACTAAAGTATTTTCTTTACTGAATTTAATGTATTTCAGATTTTTTCCGTAGTTGATAAACAACGAATCAATTGGTTTATCTGATTTATTTTCTACTACATATTTAATCGTTGCGTCGTAATTATTCTCGTAAGGAAAAATATTCATTTCTACATTTACATCGGTAATTCTTGGTTGTACATATTTTTCGAACTTTTTATATTTCTTCTCAAAATCTACTTGTTGAAGTTCCATTTCTTTAGCCGAATAATATGGTTCCATAATATTATCGTGCCAATAAATTGAATAGCCAATTCCTACAAATCCAATTAAGAAAACGAACAGTGGAACTGCAATCTTAAAATTGAATCTTTTGAACATTATTGATACACGTTCTTTAGCACCTGCAACAATTCCCCTTCTCCATAATAATAAAGTAAAACAACTTAATACTAATGTAAATAAGAACCAATATGCTTTATAAATAAAGAAAGTTCGTAATGTTCCGAAGCCGTTCATATCTGAATAACTTCCTACCCAACCAGAATTGAACGAGAATATTTGTTGCTCGATTCCTAACTTAGATAAGAAAGGTTTAGCAATCATGAAAACTAAAATTGCAAAGAAACCTGCTAAATAGTTTTTGAACAACGATTGTACAAACATTGAGAATAGAATGATGATAATGTAATCAATCAATTCAAAAACAAATAAAGATTTCAAATAAATTCCGATTTCAAAGTTGTAATATCCGTAGTAAACTTGAACTAAAATACACGAAATCATTCCTACGAAAAGTACCAAAAGTGTCATTTTTACTAAAGCAATTACTTTAGAAAAATAAAGTGACCAGTTTGGTATTGGAGTTGAATCTACCAATAAATTCATTCTCGAAGTTGCACTATTTTGTATTAAGATTCCTGAAAACAAATAAATTAAAATAGAAATAAAAAGTGCAAATGTTCCTGAAAGTAATTCTAATACTTTCCATGTTACCGGATACGTTTTTGTACCATACAATTCTTGACCTAAGGTAAATCCTGAAATCAAAACAAAAATCAACATGATAGCAAGAATCGAAATGAAAATCCAGTTTTTCACAATTGAATTAAATTCGAATTTTGAAATATTCCAAGTTGTTTTTAGGTTTTGAACAAATGAATAATCGTATTTCACTTTAGGAAGATTCAATTTCATGATACTTCCAAAGTTGTTTTTTGTAAATCGAACTGCTTTTTTCTTACGAGAAAAAGAAAGTGGTGCTTGTGTAAACGAAAATGAAAAATACAATCCAATAAAAACTAATAACGAGAAACCAAGCCAAATTAATCGGTTGTAAACAATTACCCCGCTAAAAGGAATGTTGTTATAATTTTGTTCATCGATAGTCCAGTATTTTGTTACATAATGTAAAGCTTCATTTCCAAAAGGATCTAACAAAGCAGCTGTATATTTATTTTCAGAATCGTTAGTTAAATTTCCGATTAACGATTGTAAAACAAATAATACAAAAACGAAAATAACTCCAACTGAAACGTTTCTTGCCAAAGTAACTAAAGCGAATAAAACAGTTCCAACAATAAAAATATTCGGAATTACAAATAAGAAATAAGATTGAAAATAAGCTAAAATACTTATTGGCCCAACTAACTCTGGAGTTGCAAAAGGTAAAATAGTTGCTAAAAAGAAAGCAAATCCGATGGAAATAGTAATTAGAATTGTAATAACAAATCCACTTAAAAACTTCCCTACTAAATAATCAAATTTATTAAACGGATAAGAAAATAGAATGGTATGAACATTATATTTAAAGTCACGGTAAACAGTTGCTCCGATAATTGTTGGAACAAGAAAGTAAACCAATTGAGATAATCCGTTAATAATTGAATTAATTGCCATTGGTGAATTCACAAACGTATTAGAAGCCGTTGTTGCGCCTAAAACGTCAAAATAACCAACTGCAACTGCCATTACTAAAAATGACATTGCAAAAAATAGTGCACAATACACATAAAAAGACCAGTTTGTAAACCATCTTTTTGTTTCAAATAAAAATATGTTTTTTAACATTATACTTTATCTTTTTTTAGTGCAACGAAATAAACATCTTCTAATTGAGGTTTTGCTTCTACAAAAGTTTCATGTGGTTGTTCATCACTGTGAACACGGATATTTAAAGTGTTATCTTGATTGTAGTTTGAAGAAATAATATTGTAATTTCTTGCAAACTCATCAAATTCTTCGCGTTCAATTATTCGCATCCAAATTTTTCCAGCTAAACTTTCTTCAGCTTCTTTAGGAGTTCCACGATATAAAATATTCCCTCCATTTAAAATAGCCAATTCATGGCAAAGCTCACGAACATCATCAACAATATGTGTAGAAAAAATTACGGTATGATTGGTTCCGATTTCACGAAGTACATTTAAGAAACGGTGACGTTCTGCTGGATCTAAACCTGCAGTTGGTTCATCTACAATAATCAACTTTGGATTGTTTAAAAGTAATTGAGCAATTCCGAAACGTTGTTTCATCCCTCCAGAATAACCACTAACACTTTTATTTCGAACATCCCAAAGATTGGTAACTTCTAAAACTTCTTTGATTATTTTTTTACGATCTTCTGCAGATGAAATTCCTTTTAATTGAGCAAAGTAATTCAATAATTTTTCTGCAGACATGTTTGGATAAACACCAAATTCTTGAGGTAAATAACCTAAAACTTTACGCAATGACATTTGATCTTTTAAAACATCAATATCACCAAAAGTAATTGAACCAGAATCTGGACTTTGAAGTGTTGAAATGGTACGCATTAAAGATGATTTCCCGGCACCGTTTGGTCCTAATAATCCAAACATTCCTGAACCGATTTCTAAATTTACATTATCTAATGCTTTAACCCCATTTTTGTAGGTTTTACTTAAATCTTTAATTTGTAATTTCATAATTATAATTTTAGATATAAGTAGATGTTTCTAAGAAATTGTTACAGTTTTATTAAAAAGAAAAAGAGAGAAGCTAAACTTCTCTCTTTTAAAATTATTTTATAAACTCAATTTGTTTTTCTTCTTCGCGATTCACGTTATCGAAAAATCCTTGTTCGTTCATCCAGTCATCGCTGTAAATTTTACTCATATAACGAGATCCGTGATCCGGGAAAATAACAACTACATTACTGTTTTCATCAAACTCCCCAGCTTCTTCTAATTGCTTAACAGCTTGAAAAGCCGCTCCAGATGTATATCCTACGAATAAACCTTCTGTTTTAGAAATCTGCCGAGCTGTGTGGGCAGCTGCTTCATCTGTTACTTTTACAAATTCATCAATTGCGTCAAAATCTGTTGCAGTTGGAATTAAATTTTTCCCCATTCCTTCAATACGGTAAGGATAAATTTCAGAAGCATCAAACTCTCTAGTTTCGTGATATTTTTTTAACACTGATCCAAAAGCATCAACACCAATTACTCTAATGTTAGGATTCTTTTCTTTTAAGAAACGAGCCGTACCAGAAATAGTCCCACCTGTACCAGAACATGCTATTAAATGTGTGATTTTTCCAGCTGTTTGATTCCAAATTTCAGGACCTGTAGTTTTATAATGCGCATCTAAATTCAATTCATTAAAATACTGATTGATATAAACTGAACCGTTTGTTTCATCATGTAAACGTTTTGCAACACTGTAATATGATCTTGGATCGTCTGCAGAAACATTAGCCGGACAAACATAAACTTTAGCTCCCATAGCTCGTAACATATCAATTTTATCTTTAGACGATTTTGACGTTACTGCTAAAACACATTCGTAGCCTTTAATGATACTCACCATTGCGATACTAAAACCTGTGTTACCAGAAGTTGTTTCAACAATTATACTTCCTGGTTTTAAAATTCCTTTACGTTCTGCTTCTTCAATAATATGCAGAGCAATTCTATCTTTTGATGAATGACCCGGATTAAAAGCTTCTACTTTCGCAAAAAAGTTTCCTTTTAAACCCTCTGTCACTTTTCTTAATCTAACTAATGGTGTATTTCCAATTAAATCTAAAATATCATCATGAGCTTGAATTTCTTCTTTCATAATACCTTTTTTAAAGTGCCAAATTTAGCACTCTTACATCTTTACAAAATTAATAAAAAAATAAATACTATTTGGAAATTCCTTCTAAATCTAATAAAAAGGCATATTCTTTAGCTACTTCTTTTAATGATTCGAATCTTCCAGACGCTCCTCCGTGACCAGCATCCATATTAATATCAAACAATAAAAGATTTTTATTTGTACGAAGCGCTCTTAGTTTTGCAATCCATTTTGCTGGTTCCCAATATTGCACTTGTGAATCGTGAAAACCTGTTGAAACATATAAATTCGGATAATCCTTAGCTTCAACATTATCGTAAGGAGAATACGATTTCATATAATCGTAATATTCTTTTTCATTCGGATTTCCCCATTCATCGTATTCACCAACTGTTAATGGAATTGTATCATCTAACATAGTGGTAACTACATCAACAAAAGGCACTTGCGCAATCATTCCGTTGTATAATTCAGGTTCCATGTTCATTACAGCACCCATTAACAATCCACCGGCAGAACCACCTTCAGCATATAAATGTTCAGGAGAAGTATATTTTTCTTGAACTAAATATTTAGAACAATCAATAAAATCTGTAAAAGTATTTTTCTTGTCTAATAATTTTCCACCTTCATACCATTCACGACCTAATTCTTCTCCTCCACGAATATGCGCAATTACATAGATAAATCCACGATCAAGTAAACTTAAACGTACAGTTGAAAAATATGGATCCATTGAAGATCCGTAAGATCCGTAAGCATATTGCAACAACGGAGCAGAACCATCTAATTTAGTGTTTTTATGGTAAACCATTGACATTGGAACTTTTGTTCCGTCTTTAGCTGTAGCCCAAACACGTTTTTCGATATAATTATTTTTATCAAATTTCCCTCCTAAAACTTGTTGTTCCTTTTTAACCTCTTTTTCTTTAGTTACCATATTGAAATCGATAACTGAAGAAGGTGTTGCCATAGATTGATATCCGTAGCGTAAAATATCGGTATCAAAATCTACATTTGTTGATGTGTAAGCTGTATATGTTTCGTTATCGAATGGTAAATAATATCCAGCTTCAGGATTTTTCCAAGGTTGAATTTTAATATGTGATAATCCGTTTGAACGTTCTGAAATCACTAAGAAGTTTTTGAAAATATCAATTCCTTCAATTAAAACCTCATCGCGATGCGGAATTAAATCTTTCCAATTTTCGTATGAAGTTTTATCCTCATCGGTAATCATTATTTTAAAATTCGTAGCATCATCTGTATTTGTAGTGATGTACCAATTGTTTCCGTAATGTGAAATTGAGTATTCTAAATCTTCAGTACGAGGTTGGAAAATTCTAAAAGTCCCGTTTGGATTATCAGCTTCTAAAATTTGAAATTCTGAACTCAATGTACTATCAGAACCGATTATTAAATATTTTTTCGATTTTGATTTGTAAACGTAAGTTGTAAACTTTTCGTCTTTTTCAGTAAAAACTAACTCATCATTTGCAACATCTGTTTCTAAAACGTGTTTAAAAATTCGATCTGGGCGCAACGTTTGTTCATCTTTACGAGAATAGAACAACGTTTTATTGTCATTTGCCCAAGTTGAACTTCCAGTAGTTTTCTCAATTTTTTCAGGATAAATTTCACCTGTTTCTAAATTCTTGACTTGAATAACATATTCACGACGAGAAACAGTATCTACACCAAAAGCTGCATACTTATTATCATCAGAAATATTTAATCCTCCTAATTGGAAATAGGAATACCCTTTTGCAAGTTCATTACAATCAAATAAAATTTCTTCGGTTGCATCTAAACTACCTTTTTTACGCGCATAAATTGGATAATCTTTTCCTTTCTCGAAACGAGAAATATAATAATAACCGTTATAGAAATATGGAACTGAAGAATCGTCTTCTTTAATTCGAGATTTCATTTCTTCAAATAATTCAACCTGAAAATCTTTTGTATGCGCAGTCATTGCCTCATAATATTCATTTTCTTGATTTAAGTATTCTATAACTTCCGGATTTTCACGTTCATTCATCCAATAATAATTGTCAACTCGAACATCACCATGCTTTTCTAATTCTTTTGGAAGAATCTTAGCAATTGGTTCTTTTATATTTTGATTCATTTGATTTTTATTTGTAGTACAAGAAGCTACAAAAATACTACAAATTAGTAAGAGAATTGATTCATTTTTCATAAGAAGTTGGGGTTTTATTATTTTCATTTTGATACTTTTGTAAAGTAAATATAAACAAAAAATACATTACTATGTTTGGAGACTTAATGGGTATGATGGGCAAAATGCAAGAAGCTCAAAAAAAAATTGAAGAAACAAAAAAACGTTTAGATACTGTTTTAGTAGATGAAAAAAGCTCTGACGGTTTGTTAGAAGTTACTTTAACTGCAAACAGAACCATTCGTTCTTTAAATATTTCTGAAGAACTTTTAGAAGATAAAGAACAATTAGAAGATTATTTAATCATGGTTTTAAATAAAGCTATTGAAAAAGCTACAAATATCAATGAAGCTGAATTAGCTGCTGCTGCTAAAGATGGCATGCCAAATATTCCAGGAATGGATTTATTTAAATAAAATGAAAAAGTTTTTATTTTTAAGCGCTATCGCTTTTTCAGCTTTTTCATGTTCTAAAACTGAAACTGGAAATTTAAAACTTTCTGGAGAAATCAAAGGTTTAAAACAAGGAACCATTTATATTGAAACTGCTAAAGAAACAGGTTTGGTTACTTTAGATAGTATTGTTTTTGATGGAAATTCAAATTTCAACACTACTTTAAATATTGAAGAACCACAAGTGTTGTATTTTACTTTAAACAGAGGTATTTCAAATTCAGAAGATAATAACTTAATGTTTTTTGCAGAACCTGGTGAAATGAAAATCACTACAACATTAAATCAATTTTATGGTGATATGAAGGTTGATGGTTCAGAAAATCAACAATTATTCGATAGTTATTTAGCAAGCAAAAGAACTTTAACTAACAGACAAAATGAATTAATTAAAGATCAACTACTTTATTCAAAAGCTGGTTATGAAGCAAAGGCTGACAGTTTAGATGTTTTAATACAGAAAACAACTGCCAGAATTTACTTAAACGCTGTAAATTTTGCTTTAAAAAACAAAGATAAAGAAGTTGCGCCTTATATTGCCTTAACGGAAATTGCGCCAATTTCTGACAAATATTTAGATACAATTCAAAAATCGATTCCTGAAAACATTGCAAAAAGTTTATACGGAAAAGCTTTAATTGAAATCAATAAATAAACAAAAGCCCATAAGAAATTCTTTTGGGCTTTTTAATTATGGTGCTAAACGTTCAATTTTCCAATCGAAATCGTTTAAAGTATATCTTATTCTATCGTGTAAACGGTTGGCTCTTCCTTGCCAAAATTCAATGGATACAGGCTCTACTAAAAAACCGCCCCAATGTTCTGGACGAGGAATTTCTTTACCTTCAAACTCTTGTTCTAAATTTTTTAAATTATTTTCTAAATAAAACCTTGATTCAATTACTTGACTTTGTGGAGAAACTAAAGCTCCTAATTGACTTCCTACAGGTCGACTATGAAAATAATTATCTGACACTTGAGATTCAACTTTTTTTGCAATTCCTTTTATGATAACCTGACGTTCAATTGAAGGCCAAAAAAAAGATAAACAAATATGTGGATTAGCTAAAATAGCTTTTCCTTTTTCAGATTCGTAATTGGTATAAAATACAAATCCGTTTTCGTTATATTTTTTTAATAAAACCACACGAGCTTTCGGAAAACCATCTAATCCTATAGAAGAAACTGTCATGGCATTAACTTCATCAACTCCGCCAAATTCTTCAACTTCATAAAACCATTTCTGAAATTGCATCATTGGATTTGGGTCAATAGCAGTTTCTAACAATTCACTTTTTTCGTACGATTTTCTATAATTTCCTAAATCACTCATAGCTGTTATTTATTAAATTCAAAAACTTTACCGTCATCACCCAAAAGCACATTTTCAAAAACAGTTTGCGCTTCTTCTTTAAACAATTTAATGTTTCCGTAACGGGTAGAATAATGCCCAAGAACCAAAGTTCCTACATCAGCTTTTTTGGCAATTGTAGCTGCTTCAATAGCTGTAGCATGCATGGTATGCGTTGTTTTATCTTTATCTTGCTCTAAAAAAGTAGATTCGTGATATAGCACATCAACATTTTCGATTAACGGAATAATATCTTCGTTATATTTAGTATCTGAACAGAATGCGTAAGATTGGGTTGGTGCTGGATCGAAAGTTAATTTTTCATTCGGAATAATTCTTCCGTCATCTAAAGTAATATCTGAACCATTTTTAATTTTCTGATAATAACATTTATCAATATCATAATTAAAAACGGCACCCAAATTTAATTTACGATCACCTGGTTTTTCTTGAAATAAGAATCCGTTTGTGTACACACGATGTTGCAACGGAATGGTAGACACTTTTATTTTATCGTCTTCAAAAATCACCTGAGATTCTTTCGAAGTTATTTCATGAAAATACAATCCGTAACCGGTGAATGAATTCGATAAACGTAACTGAAGTAAAATAACTTCTTTAATTCCTTTTGGTCCGTAAACATGCAAATCGTTTTGGCGATTTAACAACATAAACGTTGAAATTAACCCGACTAAACCATAAAAATGGTCGCCGTGTAAATGCGAAATAAAAATATGATTAATCTTTGAAAACTTAATTTTGTGTTTTCGAAGTTGTACCTGAGTTCCTTCTCCACAATCTATTAAAAACATTTGATTATTGAATTCAATAATTTGTGAAGTAGGATTGGTTATGGTACGTGGTGTTGCAGAATAGCAACCTAATATGGTTAGTTTCATTTAGTTTTATTTTGAACTGATGAAGATTTCATCAATTAAAACCCTAAATCTCTTTCGATTTCTTCCATCTCTATAATATCATGAGCTTCTTGTAAAGAAGGAACAATTATCATTTGGTCTTCACCTAATTCATTAAAATCGGCATTTTCAAAAACAACAACAAATGATTTTTTATTGCTTTTTTGCTTTTCGTTTAAACCGTTGAATAATGAAACTTCGGCATCAGACAAATCCGTATCACAAACATCGATGATTAAATTATGATTTTGAAAAGTTGAAAAAATCTCTTCAATTTTCAAAACTAAATCAGCAATAGCTTCGTCACTTCTTTTAATAATAATAGTATGTCCTTTTTCTTTAACTTTCATATTTAGAGATTTATCTTTATTTAAAGATAGTTATTTTATTTTTGATGCAAGTAAATAAATTACTGCCATACGAACGGCAACTCCGTTTTCTACTTGGCTTAAGATTACAGATTGTTGAGAATCTGCAACATCAGATGTAATTTCAACTCCACGATTGATTGGTCCTGGGTGCATTACAATGATTTCTTTGTTTAACGAATCTAATAATTGTTTATCTAATCCGTATTGTTGTGCATATTCTCTTGTTGATGGGAAATAGTTAATATCCAAACGTTCGTTTTGTACACGTAACATATTAGCTACATCACACCATTCTAAAGCTTTGCGTAAATTAGGTTCGTATTTTACTCCTAATTCTGTAATATATCTTGGAATTAAAGTTTTTGGTCCGCAAACCATAACTTCTGCACCTTGCATTTGTAAAGCAAAAATATTAGAAAGAGCCACACGTGAATGCAGAATATCACCAACGATAACTACCTTTTTACCTCCTACTTCACCTAAATGTTCACGAATAGTAAAACTATCTAATAAACCTTGAGTTGGGTGTTCGTGAGCTCCGTCACCTGCATTTACAATACTTGCTTTTACGTTTTTTGATAAGAAATGAGCCGCACCTGGATTGCTGTGACGCATAACTACCATATCAACCTTCATTGAAAGAATATTGTTTACCGTATCAATCAAAGTTTCTCCTTTTTTTACTGATGATTGTGCAGCAGAAAAACTAATAACATCGGCAGATAATCTTTTTTGAGCTAACTCAAAAGAAAGTTTAGTACGCGTACTGTTTTCAAAAAAAATGTTCGCTATCGTTACATCACGCAACGAAGGAACTTTTTTAATAGGGCGGTTAATTACTTCTTTAAAATGGTCGGCTGTTTCAAATATTAAATCAATATCATTTTTATTAATGTATTTAATTCCTAATAAATGATTAACGCTTAATTCTTTCATTGGTATTGTAGGTGTTGTGTTGTTGTCCCGAGTTAATTTTATTTTTCAGTTTCAGATAAAAGCACTTGATCTTCTGGCGCATCAACTCCTTTCCATTGTACTTTTACTTTATCATTATTTAAGGCATCTACTTGACGACCTCTGTAATCTGGCTGAATTGGTAAGTGACGACTAAAACGTCTGTCAATTAAAACCATTAATTCAACTTCATTTGGTCTTCCAAAAGATTGAATAGCTGTTAAAGCTGCATTAATACTTCTTCCTGTGTATAAAACGTCGTCAATAAAAACAACTTTTTTATCTTCTACAAGAAAATCTATTTGTGTTTTATTAGCCTCTAATGGTTTTTCGTTTCTACGAAAATCATCTCTAAAGAAAGTGATGTCAAGGAATCCTAAATTAATGTTTTTAATTCCGTATTCATTTTCAATAATTTCTTTGATTCTTTGTGCCAAATATTTTCCTCTTGGTTGAATACCAATTAAAACTGTGTTTGAAAAATCTAAATGTTTTTCAACTAATTGACAAGCCAATCTATGCAGTATGATATTAACTTCTTTTGAAGATAACAATAATTTTGGATTCATAAATGAAATGTTGTGTTCGGGATGTAAAATTAGGGTTTTCCTTTTATTTGATGTCACAATTTACAAAAAAAATCACACGAAATAATCGAATGATTTTTATAATTGATTTGTTATTTTCTAAAAATTATATGAAAACATTTCATTTTTCTTTCTTTAACGAAATAAATCTTCCCAGCTTTTTCAAACTGTTTTAAAATGTCTTCTAAATTTTGCTCTAATTTTTGATTCGGTCCTTTTACATTATTAAATCTAACGTAAGAAATATCTATTGCAGAACCAAAGCTATGTGAACTATCGTTTGACGAAGCATTTGAATTTACATTACGTAATCTGTTTTGATCTGCTTCTGTACGAGTCATCGAAGTGACCACGAAGAAATTTTGTCCAGTTTGTTTTACAAACTCTCTTGCGATTTCATTTAACGTTGTTCTTCCTTTAGGAACCAAATACGCATGACTATGAGTTAAATTGTCTATTCGATAACCATATCCGCGCTGCTTAACTTTTACAAGTTTTCCTTGAGCTGTTAATTTATCTAATTGCTTTTTATTTTTAATCAACTCAATATTATGAGCTTTTGCAGCATTTAGATGCTTTACATAATCTGCAGAGGGTTCAATCACTCGGCGATTCTGAGCGTGTAATGAAAGAAAAAAAACAATAAAAAATAAACTAAGTAACCTTTTCATAATATATCAAATTCAAAGCAAAATTAGTTATAATTTACTTTTATTGTTTAAAAAAACAAGGAAAAACTTTTTCTAAATAAGATTATATTTAAAAAAGAGAACGTTAAAACTTAATTTATTATATTAGAATTAATTTCTTTTTAAGAATTTCGCATACTTAACACACAACAATTTATTATTTATGAAATACTTTAATAGTATTGTAGATTTTTTAAACAACATTATTTGGTCTCCACCGTTTATAATTATCTGTATTTTAATTGGTTTATATTTTACTTATAAAACGAAATTAATCCAAATTAGAAATTTCAAAGACATGTTACAACTTTTGTTCAAAGAAGGTTCTAATGACAAAGGAGTTAGTCCGTTCCAGGCTTTTTCTATAGCTATTGCCGGAAGAGTTGGTACAGGAAATATTGCCGGTGTAGCTACAGCTATTGCATTCGGTGGACCAGGTGCGATTTTTTGGATGTGGATTATTGCTTTTTTTGGAAGCGCAACTGCCTATATTGAAGCAACGTTAGGTCAAATTTACAAAGTTGAAAAAAATGGAGAATACCTTGGTGGTCCAGCATATTACATTGAAAAAGGATTAGGTAAAAAATGGTACGCTATTTTATTTGCAGTAGTTACTATTGTTAGTTGTACGTTATTTTTACCAGGTGTTCAAAGTAACAGTATCGCAAACGGATTAGAAGGTGCTTTTAAATTCGATCATCTTTACACAGGAATTGGAGTTGCGATTGCTTTAGCTTTAATTGTTTTTGGCGGAGCAAAACGTATTGGAAAATTCGCCGAAGTTATAGTTCCGTTTATGGCCGGAGCTTATATTTTAATGGCAATTGTTTTAATGGTAATGAACTTTAGTAAAATTCCAGAAGTATTTTCGTTAATCATTAGCTCTGCTTTTGGAGTGAATTCAACTTTTGGAGGAATTTTAGGTTCTGCTGTTGCTTGGGGAATTAAAAGAGGAATCTACTCAAACGAAGCCGGACAAGGAACTGCGCCACATGCTGCTGCTGCTGCTGCCACTTCGCACCCAGCAAAACAAGGATTAGTTCAGGCATTTTCTGTTTATATCGATACTTTATTTGTTTGTAGTGCTACTGCGTTTATGATTCTTTTTACCGGACAATATAATGTTTATAAAGACGAAGCTAAAGATATTAAACAGATAGAAAATTCAACCTACATCATTGAAAATTTACCTAGCGTTGAAGACGGGCCTGCATTTACTCAAGGAGCCATTTCATACCATTTCCCTGTTATAGGGAGCGAGTTTGTTGGAATAGCCTTACTTTTATTTGCATTCACTACTGCTATGGCTTATTATTTTATTGCCGAATCAAACTTAAAATACATTGATAAAACTAATAATAAAGTTTATTTATGGTTATTGAGAATTTTGTTTTTAGCTAGCATCGTAGTCGGATCTGTAAATACAGGTGGAAGTAGTTGGGCAATTGGAGATATTGGAGTTGGTTTAATGGCATGGCTAAACTTAATTGCAATTTTCTTATTAAGAAAGCCAGCACTCTTAGCTTTAGACGATTATAGAAAACAAAAAAAAGAAGGAAAAAACCCCACTTTTAACCCAGAAGATTTAGGTATTAAAAACACATCCGAATGGAATGATAAATAATGAATAAAAAATGCACTTCGGATTTGAAGTGCATTTTTTTTATTTGATAAAGTTAAATCTGACGAGTCAAACTCATTTGCTTTAACTTATTAAAATTTGTTTTAATTGACTCTTGTTCATTTTCAAGATTATCATTTCGAATTTCTTTATTTCCTTCACTTGATATTATTTGCTCAAAAAGCACATCTTTATAAAAATAACTTCTTGTTTCTGTTATTATAGATTTATCAATATCAAATTTTTCATCATCTGGTTCGTCCCAAAAAATTGGTCGGTTGTATCTTAATTCTTTTCTAAAAACGAAAGATAATTTACTATCTAATAAATAATAGTCTTCAATAGTCTTACCAGTTTCACCAAAATAAATTACAGAAATTTTTTGTAATTGCTTGTTGGAAAAATAAAATTTAGCTTCTCCTCCCTCTGTAGATTCAAATAAATCAACAGAATCAACTACTGTCCATTTATGTATATTATTAATTTGTTTAAAGTTTTCTTTAATATTCCTCAATTCATTTTGAATATCTATTTCTTTCTTATCTGAATTTATTTTTGAAGTTTCAACTTCACTAAGTTTAGTCTTATCAACTTTATCAATAGCTACTTTCTTGCATGAAAAGAGCACAAAACAGAAAAATAATATTAAAACTGATTGTAATTTCATAGTCTGAGTTTAAATAAACTATTAGGTACCTACAAGTTACAAAAAAAGGATTCGAAAATCGAATCCTTTTTTTATTTATTTTATGCTAAAATTATTTTGCTTCCATATCTACAACATTAGCTTCTGCAATACTCTTATAAGTACCATCTACTAATTTTGTACGAATTGCCTCAAATGAAGCTAAAGTTTGATCGATATCTTCAAAAGTATGCGACGCTGTTGGAATAACACGTAATAAGATGATTCCTTTTGGAATCACAGGATAAACAACAATTGATAAGAAAATTCCGTAGTTTTCTCTTAAGTCATTTACCATGATCATTGCTTCTGGAATAGAACCTTCTAAATAAACAGGAGTAACACAAGTGTTTGTATCTCCAATATTAAATCCACGTTCTTTTAAACCACCTTGTAAGCGATTCACGTTTTCCCATAACTTATCTTTTAAACCTGGGTTTGAACGTAATAAATCTAAACGTTTTAAAGCACCTTTAACCAAAATCATCGGTAAAGCTTTTGCAAACATTTGAGAACGTAAATTGTATTTTAAATAATCAATGATATCTTGATCTGCTGCAACAAAAGCCCCAATAGAAGCCATAGATTTAGCAAACGTAGAGAAATAAACATCAATTCCGTCTTGAACTCCCTGCTCTTCACCTGCTCCAGCACCAGTTTTTCCTAAAGTACCAAAACCGTGAGCATCATCAACTAATAAACGGAAGTTATATTTTTCTTTTAAAGCTACAATTTCTTTTAATTTACCTTGCT
>NZ_CANRNX010000052.1 GCF_947632075.1 uncultured Flavobacterium sp. | reverse complement strand
AGAAAGTGCATTTTTCTTTTTATAAAATCGTTATCTTTGCTCGTTATTTCAAATGAAACGTTTTGACAACAGAAAATAAATTAAAAATTTTAAACGATCCTATTTACGGTTTTATCTCTATCCCAAATTCACTTTTGTTTGATTTGATAGAGCATCCGTATTTTCAAAGACTTCGTAGAATTAATCAAATGGGGTTATCATACCTTGTTTATCCAGGTGCTACACATACACGTTTTCATCATGCTTTAGGCTGTATGCATATGATGCAAAAAGCTGTTCAAGTTCTTCGTTCTAAAAATGTAGAAATTTCTAATGAAGAAGAAAACGCGTTATATATTGCAATTTTACTTCACGATATAGGACATGGTCCGTTTTCACATGCTATGGAAAATAGTATTGTTGAAAATGTTCATCATGAAGAGATTTCTTTATTTTTCATGAACGCTTTAAATACTGAATTTAATGGTCAGTTAAGTTTAGCTATTGAAATTTTTAAAGGAAATTATCATCGCAAATTTTTACTTCAGTTAATATCGAGCCAAATGGATATGGATCGAATGGATTATTTAAAACGTGATAGTTTTTACAGTGGAGTAGCAGAAGGAAATATCAATTCAGAACGTTTAATTCAAATGATAAATGTTCATGACGATTATTTGGTTGTTGAAGAAAAAGGAATTTATTCTGTTGAGAAATTTTTAGTTGGAAGAAGGTTGATGTATTGGCAATGTTATTTGCATAAAACCGGTGTTGCCGCTGAGTTAATTTTAACTAAGATTTTAAAACGTGCGAAAGAATTGACTCAGAAAGGAGTTAGTTTATGGTCATCAGATGCATTAAATTTCTTTTTGAAAAATCAAATTCATAAGGATGATTTTAATAGACAAGTTTTAGAAAAATTTGCTTTATTAGATGATTCTGATATTATTGGAGCTCTTAAAAATTGGCAATTTCACGATGATTTTATTTTATCTACATTAAGTAGTTGTATTATAAATAGAAATCTTTTTCATATTAAAACAGTGGAAGAAACAGAACAAAATAATTTACTTGATGAACATCGAAAGCAAGTAAATGAAATACTTCAACTTAATGATTCAGAATTGGATTATTTCGTTTTTTCAGGTTCGATGAAAAATACTGCCTATAATAAAAACGAAGAACCAATTCGAATTCTTACTAAAAACAGAGAAATAATTGATGTTTTAGAAGCATCAGATCAATCTAATTTAACTGCATTGTCAGTTCCGGTTAAGAAATTTTTCGTGTGTTTTCCTAAAAATATTACACTAAAAAATATTCAATAATTTTATTATTTTTGTAAAGATGAAAATTACAGCAGCCCAAATAGCAGAAGTTTTACAAGGAGAAATTTTAGGAGACGAAAATGTTTCGGTTTCTACTTTATCTAAAATTGAAGAAGGACAATCAGGTTCTTTAACATTTTTAGCAAATCCAAAATATACTTCGTTTATATACGAAACAAAAGCTTCTATCGTAATTGTAAATAAGTCTTTTGTTCCAGAACATCATATTTCTGCAACTTTGATTAAAGTTGATGATGCTTATAGTTCTTTTTCAAAAGTTTTAGAGTACTATAATCAAGTGAAATTAATGAAGTCTGGAATTGAACAGCCAAGTGTTATATCTGATGGTGTAGTCTATGGTGAAGATTTATATTTAGGTAGTTTCTCGTATATTGGTAGAAATACTAAAATAGGAAATAATGTAAAAATATATCCTAATTCGTTTATTGGTGATAATGTTACTATTGGTGATAATACTATTTTATTTGCGGGATCACGAATTTATTCTGAAAGTGTGATTGGGAGAAATTGTATCATTCATTCTGGAACAATTATTGGTTCAGATGGATTTGGTTTTGCACCAGTTGGTGATGGTTCTTATTCTAAAGTTCCACAAATAGGAAATGTAATTATTGAAGATCATGTTGAAATTGGAGCAGGTACAACCATCGATCGTGCAACTTTAGGATCTACTGTAATTCGTAAAGGCGTAAAATTAGACAACCAAATTCAAGTTGCACATAATGTAGAAATTGGTGAACATACTGTGATAGCTTCACAAACAGGTATTGCAGGTTCAACAAAGATTGGGAAACATTGTGTGATTGGAGGACAAGTTGGTATAGCCGGGCATATTGTGATTGGTAATCATGTTAAAATTCAAGCACAATCTGGTATTGCAAAAAGTTTAAAAGATGAAGAGATAGTACAAGGTACTCCTGCAATTAGTTATAATGATTTTAATAAATCTTATATACATTTTAAAAACTTGCCTAAAATAGTTAATGAAATTAATGAAATAAAAAAAACAATCAAATAAACGATATATTCGTACAAAATTGAATCAATAATATGGCTAATCAAAAAACTATTGTACAAGAAGTTACTATTCAAGGAGTAGGTTTGCATACAGGGCAACAAGTTACAATGACTTTGAAACCTGCGCCAATAAATAATGGATTTACCTTTGTTCGTGTAGATTTAGAAGGAAGTCCAATAATAGAGGCAAACGCAAATTACGTAATTTCAACAGAACGAGGTACAAATTTAGAACATAAAGGTGTTCATTTACATACTACAGAACATGTTTTAGCAGCTTTAGTTGGCTGTGACTTAGATAATGTTATTATAGAATTGAATGCTTCTGAACCTCCAATTATGGATGGCTCTTCTAAATTTTTTGTAGAAGCAGTTGAGAAGGCTGGTGTAGTAGAGCAAGATGCTGAAAGATATGAATATGTTGTAAAAGAGGTAATTTCATATACCGATGAATGCACAGGAAGTGAAATAATTATAATGCCTGCAGATGAGTATCAGGTTACTGCAATGGTTGATTTTGGTACTAAAGTGTTAGGAACTCAAAATGCAACTTTAAAATCTGTAGCAGACTTTAAAGAAGAAATTTCACAAGCACGTACATTCAGTTTTTTACATGAAATTGAAACATTATTAGCTCATGGACTTATAAAAGGAGGAGATTTAAACAATGCTATTGTATATGTAGATAAAGAAATTTCACCTGAAACTTTAGAAAATCTTAAGAAAGCATTTGGTAAAGATGAAATTTCTGTTAAACCAAATGGTGTTTTAGATAATTTAACTTTGCATTATCCTAACGAAGCTGCTCGACATAAGTTACTTGACGTTGTTGGAGATTTAGCTTTGATTGGTACCCGTATTAGAGGTAAAGTTATAGCAAATAAACCAGGACATTTTGTAAATACAATGTTTGCTAAAAAAATGTCTAAGATTATTAAAAATGAAAAAAGAAATCAAATTCCTACATTTGATTTAAATAAAGAGCCATTAATGGATGTAACTAAAATTATGTCAATGTTACCTCATAGATATCCTATGTTGTTAGTTGACCGTATTTTAGAAATGAGTGAAAATCAAGTAATTGGTATGAAAAATGTTACTATGAATGAAGACTTCTTTCAAGGACATTTTCCTGGTGCACCTGTTATGCCTGGAGTTTTAATTGTAGAAGCTATGGCGCAAACAGGAGGAATCTTAATTTTAAGTACCGTACCAGATCCTGAAAATTACTTGACTTATTTTATGAAGATTGATAATGTAAGATTTAAAAATAAGGTAGTTCCTGGTGATACATTAATTTTTAAATTAGATTTGTTATCTCCAATTCGTAGAGGAATTTGTCATATGCAAGCCATTGCTTATGCAAACGGAAAAGTAGCTGCTGAAGCTGAATTAATGGCACAAATCGTAAAAAAAACAAATTAACAAAAGTATAAAGATGAATCAACCGTTAGCATACGTTCATCCTGGTGCAAAAATAGCAAAGAATGTTGTTATTGAACCGTTTACAACAATACATAATAATGTTGAAATAGGTGAGGGAACTTGGATCGGTTCAAATGTAACCATAATGGAAGGTGCAAGAATTGGGAAAAATTGTACGATTTTTCCTGGTGCAGTTATTTCTGCAGTACCTCAAGATTTAAAGTTTGGTGGAGAAGAAAGTTTAGCAATTATTGGAGATAATACAACAATTCGTGAATGTGTAACAATAAACAGAGGTACTGTTGCTTCAGGAAAAACTGTGGTTGGTAATAATTGTCTTATTATGGCTTATGCTCATATTGCTCACGATTGTGAAATAGGAAACAATGCTATTATAGTTAATGGTGTTGCTTTGGCTGGACACGTTAAAATCGGAAATTATGCTGTAATTGGAGGTTTAGCAGCTGTTCATCAATTTATTACAATAGGTGATCATGCAATGATTTCTGGTGGATCTTTAGTTCGTAAAGATGTTCCTCCTTTTGCAAAAGCTGCCAAAGAACCACTTTCATATATCGGAATTAATTCTGTAGGATTAAGAAGAAGAGGTTTTACAACTGAGAAAATTAGAGAAATTCAAGATATATATCGAATTTTATACCAAAAAAGCTACAATACAACCCAAGCTTTAAGTATTATTGAAGCTGATTTAGAAGCTACTTCTGAAAGAGATGAAATTATTCAATTTATCAGAAGTTCTTCAAGGGGAATCATGAAAGGTTACACAGGTGCTTATTAAAAATTAAATATAAAAAACAAAAAAAATATTATGGCAAGTACAGCAGATATCAGAAACGGATTATGCATTAAATTTAATAATGATATTTATAAAATTGTTGAATTTTTACATGTTAAACCAGGTAAAGGACCAGCTTTCGTAAGAACAAAATTAAGAAGTGTTTCAAACGGACGTATTTTAGAAAATACTTTCTCAGCAGGACATAAAATTGATGTTGTTCGTGTTGAAACACATACTTTTCAATTTTTATATCCAGAAGGTAACGATTTTCATTTCATGAATGTTGAAACTTACGAGCAAATTACTTTAGATAGAAACGTTTTAGATTCACCAGATTTGTTGAAAGAAGGTACTAACGTTATGGTTCAGATCAATACCGAAACAGAATCTCCGTTATCAGTTGATATGCCAGCTTCTGTAATTTTAGAAGTTACTTATGCAGAACCAGGTGTTAAAGGAAATACTGCAACTAATGCAACTAAACCAGCTACTGTAGAAACAGGAGCATCAGTAAACGTACCATTATTTATCAATGAAGGTGATAAAATTAAAATAGATACTGCTACTGGAGCTTATATGGAAAGAATTAAAGAATAATTAATGCGTTTTCCAAAAACATATAATTTAGAAACAATCGCCCAAATTATAGGTTGCGATTATGTAGGTGATCCTAATTTCGAGATTTTAGGTTCAAATGAAATACATGTTGTTCAACCAGGTGAAATTGTTTTCGTAGATCATCCTAAATATTACGATAAAGCTTTAAACTCTAATGCTTCTGTAATATTAATTAATAAAGAAGTGCTTTGCCCGGAAGGAAAGGCACTTCTTATATCAGATGATCCTTTTAGAGATTTTAATAAAATTTCTAACTATTTTAGACCATTTCAAAAATCTAATGAATCTATAGCGCACTCTGCTCAGATTGGCGAGGATACTATAATTCAACCCAATGTATTTATTGGTAATAATGTAATTATCGGAAAAAATTGTATAATTCATGCAAATGTTGTACTTTACGATAATACTATAATTGGAGACAATGTTATAATTCATTCTGGATCAATTTTAGGTGCAGATGCTTTTTATTTTAAGAAAAGAGAAACATTTTTTGATCTATTAATCTCTTGCGGAAGAGTTGTTATTCAAAATAATGTTACTTTAGGAGCTTCTTGTACAATTGATAAAGGTGTTACTGGAGATACTACTATTGGTGAAGGTACCAAAATTGATAATCAAGTTCATGTTGGACATGATACTGTAATTGGAAAAATGTGTTTAATTGCTGCTCAAGTTGGAATTGCCGGTTGTGTTGTAATTGAAGATCATGTAACATTATGGGGGCAAGTTGGTACTACAAGCGGAATTACAATTGGTGAAAAAGCAGTAGTTTTAGGACAAGCTGGTGTAACTAAGAGTATTGCTGGAGGAAAATCATATTTTGGAACACCAATTGAAGAATCAAGAGAAAAATTAAAGCAATTAGCCTATTTAAAAAAAATATCTAAATAAAATAACAATCAAATTAATTTGATATGAGCAATAAAGACTTAGTTGTTAAATTTTATGAATCTGCTGGAATTTTAAGCAAAAGTTACTGTTTATCAATTTTTCATCCTGAAATATCATTACAATGGTACAGTTCAAAAGGATTATTAAATTTAGAATTAAATGATTTATTAGCTCTTTCAAAAGAATTGAAGCATAATTATTATTCACTTAGAGTTGAAGTACAAGACATTTTAGAAGAAGGTGATGTTGTTATGATTCGTTATACTTATTTCGTAAGAACTTTTGAAAATCCTGAAGAAGAGCTTGTTTTAGCTGTCTTTTTCACAACTTGGCAAATTAAAGATAATCTACTTTTTAAAGGTTGTCAGATGAGTCAATTAGTAGATTAATGATTTTTTACAGATTTTTTAATCTAAAAAAATTTTATAATCAATTTCAAAAGCCTATTTTTGTTACATAAATCAAAAAACAATAATAAAAATTATGAGTGTTTTAGTTAATAAAGATTCAAAAATAATTGTACAAGGATTCACAGGTAGTGAAGGAACTTTCCATGCATCTCAAATGATTGAGTATGGAACTAATGTTGTAGGTGGTGTGACTCCAGGAAAAGGTGGGACTTTACATTTAGATCGTCCTGTTTTTAATACAGTTAAAGATGCTGTAAACGAGGCAAAAGCTGATACATCAATTATTTTTGTACCACCAGCATTTGCTGCAGACGCTATTATGGAAGCTGCAGAAGCTGGGATAAAAGTTATTATCTGTATCACTGAAGGAATTCCTGTTGCTGACATGGTGAAAGCATATGATTATGTTAAATCAAGAAATAGTACTTTAGTTGGTCCAAACTGTCCAGGTGTAATTACTCCAGGTGAAGCTAAAGTTGGTATTATGCCAGGTTTTGTTTTCAAAAAAGGAAAAATCGGTATTGTATCTAAATCAGGAACTTTAACTTATGAAGCTGCTGATCAAGTTGTAAAACAAGGTTTAGGAATTACTACAGCTATCGGAATTGGTGGAGATCCAATCATTGGAACAACTACTAAAGAAGCTGTTGAATTATTAATGAATGATCCTGAAACTGAAGCAATCATTATGATTGGTGAAATTGGAGGACAATTAGAAGCAGATGCTGCTCGTTGGATTAAAGAAAACGGAAATAAAAAACCAGTTATTGGATTCATCGCAGGTGAAACTGCTCCAAAAGGTAGAACAATGGGGCACGCTGGTGCTATAGTTGGTGGTGCTGATGATACAGCAGAAGCTAAAAAGAGAATTATGCGCGAATGTGGAATTCACGTTGTTGATTCTCCAGCAGAAATCGGAAAAAAAGTAAAAGAAGTTTTAGGATAATTTATCCTAAAACGTCTAATAAAAAAGCCTAAACTCGATGTTTAGGCTTTTTTATTACAAATTTTTATAATCCAAAGTTAATTTTTTTGATAAGTTCTATAAAACTTGAGCTGTTACTCTTATTTAAAATGTTTTTTCTATGAGTTATGACTGTATTTTTGCTAAGTATTAATTTTTCAGAAATTTGATGACTATTTAATCCTTCTTTAATCAAATTTAAAATTTCTAATTCTCGTTTTGTTAAATTAAATCTGTTTTCAGAATCAATATAAGAATTTTGTGATTTGTCATAAATTTTAAAATCTCTACTATTATTTTCTTCTGTATATTCAATCTTCTTGTGGTTAACTAGAGTTTTTGTTAAATGACCACTTTCATTTACTTCAATCCCTTGGCATTCCTGAAGTATTCTAATGTATTCATTTTTTTTAGTTTTTATTCGATAACTATAAGAATGAATATACTTAAAATGTTCGTTAAATGATAAATTATTAGTGAATTTTAAAAATTTTTCTTCAGAAATTAAAAAATAATCTAAATCATCAGGATGAATTATTTCTAGCAAAAGAGTTAAATCGAAATCAGAAGTTTCATAACCCAATAAGGTGTTGAAGGTTGAGTTGGTGAATAAAATTTCGTTGTTAAAACAATCAAAAATAAAAAAATAAGAAGTTATTTGTTCTGGAAATTTATTTTTATTGTCATTTAACGATTTAGATTTTTGATTGTTAACTAATTTTTTCCATTTTTCGTGTCCCATTTTTAAATTATTTGTTTTATAGTAGTTTTTTAATCTAATTTAAAAGTAAAAATAAGTAATTTTTACTTAAATATACACCAAATGGGGTATTTTATATATAACGATTAATGATGAATTTTACAATCTCTATTCGATAGAATAAATTTATTTTGAGTTATGTTCTAACAATGTAATTATCATTAATTAATTACCAAAAAAACACTTATGAAGATTTATTGTTAGTAATAAAAAAAGACTACAAATTTGTAGTCTTTTTTATTTATTTTATTTCAAAATTAAAACGTATTTTTATCGAAACTATTATGTTAATGAGGTTTTCAGTTAAAAATATAATTTCAATTCTTTCAGATTCTATTAAACAATTCTTTCAAGAAGATTGTCTTAAATTCAGTGCTTCCTTATCTTATTATACCATTTTTGCACTTCCTTCTTTTGCTGTAATTTTAATTAGTTTTTTTGGTTATTTTATTGATGAACAAGAAGTTTCTACAAGTTTGTATAATCATTTAAATATATTAATAGGAAGCCAAGTTAGTAATGAAATCGAAGAAATTGTTGAAAATTCTAAACTAACCCCATCTTCTTTTATAGAAACAATTGTTAGTGGAATTGCTTTGTTTTTTTCAGCAACAGGAATGTTTAGTGAAATTCAGAGTTCAATAAATGATATATGGAAAATAAAAGCTCGTGAAAAAGTGAGTTTTTTAAGAACTGCATTAGATCAGTTTTTCTCTTTTTCAATGATTTTAATTTTCGGATTTATTTTAGCCATTTCTCTTTTTTTAGATTCTTTTATTGAAATCGTAAATGATAGAATAACGAATTATTTTAACCTTGAAATTTTAAAAATTTCAGAAATATTGAATTTAATATTTGTTTTCTTTATAATTATTTTTTTGGTGTTTTATATTTTTAAAGAACTTCCAGATGCTAAAATTAAATTTAAAGATGCTTTTATTGGCGCTTTTTTTACTACAATTTTGTTCATGATTGGAAAATGGGGTATAAGCTTTTACATTGAAAATTCTGATAAAATGACTTTGTACGGTGCTGCTGGTTCAATATTAATTTTATTATTATGGGTGTATTATTCAGCAATTATACTTTATTTTGGTGCCATTTTTACAAAAAAATATGCTGAAAATTTTGGAACTCCAATTGTTCCAAATGATTATTCCGAATTTAAAGATTAAAGTACGATATAATCTAAAAAAATAGAGTATATTTAGATTCATTCTGGTTTTTAAAAGTCTTCAAAAATCACTAAATTAGCACAAAATCCAAAACCTTTTATGCAAGAACAAACACAATATACCGAAGATAATATACGCTCGTTAGATTGGAAGGAACATATTCGTATGCGACCTGGAATGTACATTGGGAAATTAGGTGATGGTTCGTCCCCGGATGATGGTATTTACATTCTTATTAAAGAAGTTATTGATAATAGTATCGATGAATTTGTTATGGGAACTGGTAAAACTATTGAAGTAACTATTAAAGATCGTATGGTTACCATTCGAGATTATGGTCGTGGAATTCCGTTAGGGAAAGTCGTTGACGTAGTTTCTAAAATGAATACCGGTGGTAAATATGATTCCAAAGCTTTCAAAAAATCTGTAGGATTAAATGGAGTTGGTACAAAAGCAGTTAATGCTTTATCTAATTTTTTCCGTGTAGAATCTGTTCGCGATGGACAATTAAAAGCTGCTGAATTTTCTGCAGGAAACCTTGTACTTGAAGAAGAAGTTGTTGAAACTACGCGTCGTAAAGGAACGAAAGTTTCATTCATTGCAGATGAAACAATTTTCAAAAACTACAAGTATAGAAAAGAATATATCGAGAAAATGCTTAAAAACTATTGTTACCTAAATACAGGATTAACAATAATTTTTAATGGTGAGAAATTCTTTTCAGAAAACGGATTAAAAGATCTATTAGAAGAAAATATCGATCATGAAGATATGGTTTATCCAATTATTCATTTGTTGGGTAACGATATCGAGATTGCTTTAACGCATAGTAAATCTCAATATTCAGAAGAATATTATTCTTTCGTAAACGGACAAAATACCACCCAAGGAGGAACTCATTTAGGAGCTTTTAGAGAAGGAGTTGTTCGTACCATGAAAGAGTTTTATAATAAAAACTTTGAAGCTTCAGATATTAGAAAATCTATTGTTGCTGCAATTTCAATTAAGGTAGAAGAACCAGTTTTTGAATCTCAAACAAAAACAAAATTAGGTTCAACAGAAATGGGGCCAGAATCGCCATCTGTTCGAACTTATATTAATGATTTTATAAAAAACAATTTAGATAATTTTTTACATAAAAATCCGGATGTTGCAGAAGCTTTATTAAAGAAAATTCTTCAAGCAGAACGCGAGCGAAAAGAATTATCTGGAATTCGTAAATTAGCTAAAGACCGTGCAAAAAAAGCAAGTCTTCACAATAAAAAACTTCGCGATTGTAGAGTTCACTTAACAGATATTAAAAACCCACGTTATTTAGAAAGTACACTGTTTATCACCGAAGGAAATTCGGCTTCAGGTTCTATTACTAAATCACGTGATGTTAACACACAAGCCGTTTTCTCATTACGTGGAAAGCCTTTGAATTCTTATGGAATGACAAAGAAAATTGTGTACGAAAATGAAGAGTTCAATTTGCTTCAAGCAGCTTTAGATATCGAAGAAGATTACGAAAATTTAAGATACAATAATATCGTTTTAGCAACCGATGCCGATGTGGATGGAATGCACATTCGATTGTTGATGATTACATTTTTCTTACAATTCTTTCCTGAATTAATTAAAGAAGGACATTTGTATATTTTACAAACTCCGCTTTTTAGGGTTAGAAATAAAAAGAAAACAATTTATTGTTATTCTGAAGAAGAACGTGTGGCAGCAATTGAAGAACTGAAACCAAAACCAGAAATTACTCGTTTTAAAGGATTAGGAGAAATTTCTCCAGACGAATTTGTTAATTTCATAGGGCAAGACATTCGTCTAGATCCTGTAATGCTTGATAAAGCAAATTCGATCGAACAACTTCTTGAATTTTATATGGGTAAAAATACTCCAGATCGTCAAGAATTTATTATTAAAAACTTGAAGGTTGAGTTAGATGTTGTTGAAGAAAATAAATAGATTTAAAATAACTTTTATTTCTAAAAAAATAAATGGACGAAGAAGAAAATTTAGAACCAATTTATAACGAAGAATCTGAGACTAACGAATCGGAGCAGTTTTATAATAACCATCAAGAAACCGGAAATGATACCATTAAAAAGGTAACCGGAATGTACAAAGAATGGTTTTTAGATTATGCTTCATACGTAATTCTTGAACGTGCAGTACCAGCAATTGAAGACGGTTTTAAACCGGTTCAGCGTAGAATTATGCACTCAATAAAAGAGTTAGATGATGGTCGTTACAATAAAGTAGCTAATATTGTTGGGCATACCATGCAATATCATCCACACGGAGATCAGAGTATTGGGGATGCAATGGTTCAGTTAGGTCAAAAAGATTTATTGATTGATACTCAAGGTAACTGGGGAAATATTTTAACAGGTGACGAAGCAGCTGCTTCTCGTTACATCGAAGCACGTTTAAGTAAATTTGCTTTAGATGTTTTGTATTCTCCGAAAATTACAACTTGGCAATTATCGTATGATGGTCGTAGAAATGAACCTGTAAATTTACCTGTGAAGTTCCCTTTGTTATTAGCACAAGGTGGAGAAGGGATTGCGGTTGGTTTGTCTACAAAAATTCTTCCTCACAATTTCAACGAGCTAATAGATGCTTCTATTAAACATTTAAAAGGAAAATCATTTACTCTTTACCCAGATTTCCCTACGCAAGGTATTGCTGATGTTTCTAATTATAACGATGGTATGCGTGGCGGACGTGTTCGCGTTCGTGCAAAAATTACACAATTAGATAAAAACACCTTAGTAATTACTCAAATTCCTTTTTCTACTACAACTACAAGTTTGATTGATAGTATATTAAAGGCAAACGAGAAAGGTAAAATCAAGATAAAGAAAATTGAAGATAATACTGCTGCAGAAGTTGAAATTTTAATTCATCTTCCAGCCGGAGTTTCTCCAGATAAAACTATCGATGCGCTTTATGCTTTCACAGCTTGTGAAACCTCGTTAGCTCCATTAGGTTGTGTTATCGAAAATAATCTTCCGTTGTTTACTGGAGTTAGTAATATGCTTCGTGTTTCTACAGAAAGAACCGTTCAATTATTAAAACGTGAGTTAGAAATTGAGTTAGGAGAATTAGAAGAACAATGGCACTATTTATCTTTAGAACGTATTTTCATTGAAGAACGTATCTATCGTAGAATTGAGGATGAAGAAACCTGGGATGGAGTTATTTCTACTATTGATGAAGGTTTAAAACCTTTTATAAAACATTTAAAAAGAGAGGTTACGATTGATGATATTACGCGTTTAACTGAAATTAAAATTAAACGTATTTCTAAATTCGATATCGATAAAGCACAAGAAAAAATCGAATCCTTAGAAGGAGAAATTGAACAGGTTAAATACGACTTAGAGCATATTATCGATTTCACTATTGATTTCTTTAATAGATTGAAAGAAAAATATGGTAAAGGTCGCGAGCGTCAAACCGAATTAAGAAGTTTTGATACCATTGAAGCTACAAAAGTTGTTTTACGTAATACGAAACTTTACGTTAACAGAGAAGAAGGTTTTATTGGAACAGGATTAAAACGTGACGAATATGTTGCCGATTGTTCCGATATTGATGATGTAATTGTTTTCCTTAGAAATGGAGTAATGATGGTTACTAAAGTTGATGATAAAAAATTCATTGGTAAAGACATTATTCACATCGCAGTTTTTGATAAAAACGATAAACGTACCATATACAACATGATTTATCGCGACGGAAAGTCCGGATCTTCTTACGTTAAACGTTTCAATGTTTCTGGAGTTACACGTGATAAAGAATATCATTTAACTCAAGAAAAGCCAGGGTCTCAGGTACTTTATTTCTCATGCAATCCAAACGGTGAAGCTGAAGTAGTTACAATTTTACTTCGTCAGCTTTCAAATGTTAAGAAATTAAAGTTCGATTTAGATTTCGCTGAGTTATTAATTAAAGGTCGTGCTTCTAAAGGAAATTTGGTAACTAAATATCCGATAAAGAAAATAGATCTTAAAGAAAAAGGAATTTCTACTTTGCGTCCGCGTAAAATTTGGTTCGATGATACTGTTAGTAGATTGAATGTAGATGGAAGAGGTGAGTTGTTAGGTGAGTTTAAGCCAGAAGATCGTTTACTTGTTGTTACACAAAGTGCAAAAGTTAAAACAATTATTCCTGAATTGACTACCCATTTCGATGAAGATATGATTGTTTTAGAAAAATGGATTCCGAATAAACCTGTTTCAATTGTTTATTATGACGGTGAAAAATCTAAATATTTTGTAAAACGATTCTTAGTTGAAAACGAAAATAAAGAAGAAGTTGTTATCACTGAGCATCCGTATTCAAAATTAGAAATTGTAACTACAGATTATCGTCCAATGGCTGAAGTTATTTTCGCTAAAAATAAAGGAGTCCAAAAAGAGAATTTAGAATTAAATTTTGAAGATTTTATTGCTATAAAAGGAATTAAAGCAATTGGAAATCAACTTACTTCAGATAAGATTAAGATGATTAATTTATTAGAATCTTTACCTTATGAGCTTCCAGAAGAAGAAGTTAAAGAAGTAATTTTAGATGAAATTGATTCTACAAATATTGGATTAGAAGATGATGGACAAATTATACTTTTTCCTGATGCAGAAAACCCAACTGAATAAAAAAAGCTTCCTTAATGGAAGCTTTTTTGTTTTAAATCATTGTTTTTAAATAACCTGATGTTTTTTACTACTGTCTAAGATTAATGAAAATTGAACTCCGTATAAAACTGCTGCCAAAACTAAATGCGCAGCTTGAGAACCAAATGGGAAACCAAAATAATTCATAGCTATTCCTGTTGCAATTTCTAATAATAATAACAACATTACCCAGTTTAAATTTGTAAAACCAAGATTCAAACGTTTATTTCTTAGATATAAATAAATATTTACTAATAAAACAATGATTGAAAATGTTCTGTGAATATAAAATGTAACATCTGGGTTAGCTAACCATAAAAATTCGTTACCAATTCCGGCTTGAACCTGGTGGTCAACAAATTCTCTTACTTGAGTTCCTAAGCCAACTTGTAATAATGTTAACAACATTGAAATCCATAAAAAGAACTTAAAAGTAGCATTGTATTTTTTGTAGTTATGTTTTTCTTTAGCAAGATGAATTACGTAAATCAAAGCAGCTACATTAAGTAGTGCAGCAATCATATGTGTAGTAATTTTTATCGGACTTAAAACAGAATAAACTACTGTTGCACCAAGCCACGCATTAAATCCAAGTAAGAAAACTACAATCCAAGACCAAAGCACTACTGATTTTTTAGTTTTCCAGTATCGGAAAGACATAATTCCAAGAATAAAACAAGCAACTCCAGCTAAAGCACCACATAATCTATTTATGTATTCAACCCAGGTATGAGTTGGATTAAACTCTGCATAATCATGTTTAGTATATTCTTGCCAAAATTCCGAACGATACATTTCTTCAGTTGTAAACGTTTCTTTTGCAACCCATAATTTTTCGTCTTTAATAATTACTTGTCCTTTTAAATATTCGTGATAAGGTTCCCAAGTTAATTCTTGAACGTCTGTTGGTGGAATGTAGTATCCAAAACATTTTGGCCAATCCGGACAACCCATTCCAGAACCAGTCATTCGAACGGTTGCTCCAGCAATAATTACTAAATAAACCAAAACTAAAGCTGTTTTAGCCATTTTTAGAAAAGCAGTGTTTTTCATAATTTTACATTTTAGGATTTACAACTTGCAATCCCATTTTATTTGCTTTTTGCATCATGAAATCGTAAGCTGCTTGATAATCATTTGAAATTTCTCCTTCAAGAATTGCTTCTTTAATTGCTTCTTTCAACTGACCAATTTCGCGAGAAGGAGGTAAATTGAATATTTCCATAATTTCTTCACCTGTAATCGGAGGTTGAAAATTTCGAACATGATCGCGTTCTTCAACTTCAACAATTTTATTCCTTACAATAGTAAAGTTATTATGATATTTTTTAAATTTCTTAGGATTTTTAGTTGTGATATCTGCTTCACATAAAATCATCAAATTCTCAACATCTTCACCTGCATCAAACACCAATCTGCGTACAGCAGAATCTGTAACAATATCTTCGGATAGTACTATCGGACGCGAACTCATGGTTACCATTTTTTGTACAAATCGCATTTTATGATTTAATGGCATATGTAATCTTTGGAAGATTTTTTTAACCATTTTTCCACCTAAAAATTCATGCCCATGGAAAGTCCATCCTTGTTTTTTGTTGTATCTTTTAGTTGGTGCTTTTCCAATATCATGCAACAATGCCGACCATCTTAACCAAACATCATCAGTGTTTTTACAGATATTGTCTACAACTTCTAAAGTATGATAGAAATTGTTTTTATGAGTTTGACCTTCAATTTCTTCAACGCTATTTAATGCGGTTAATTCAGGTAAAATTCGCTCTAATAAGTTGGTTTTGTATAAAAGTAAAAAACCTTTTGAAGGTGTATCGCACATCAAAATTTTGTTTAATTCTTCTACAATTCGTTCTCCAGAAATGATGTCAATTCTTTCAGCATTTTCTGTGATTGATTTTAATGAAGTTTCATCAATCATAAAATCTAACTGATTTGCAAAACGAATAGCGCGCATCATACGTAACGGATCATCAGAATAAGTAATATCCGGATCTAAAGGTGTTACAATACGTTTGTCTTTTAAGTCTTGAATTCCGTTGAATGGATCAATTAAATCGCCGTAAGTTTCTTTATTTAAAGAAAAAGCTAAAGCATTGATGGTGAAATCGCGTCGGTTTTGGTCGTCTTCTAAAGTTCCGTCTTCAACAATCGGATTTCTGCTATCAGATTGGTAAGATTCTTTTCTTGCTCCAACAAATTCAATATCAATATCTTCAAAACGAAGCATTGCTGTTCCGTAATTTTTAAAAACTTGAACTTTTGGATTATTTGGTAACAATTCAGAAACTTTTAAAGCTAATTCAATTCCGCTTCCAACAGCAACAACATCAATATCTTTATTAGAGTTTCTTTCTAATATATAATCTCTTACAAAACCACCAATAACATAACATTGAACATTTAAAAGTTCAGCCGCTTTTGAAATGATATCAAAAATTGGATTTTGAAGAGCTTCTTTGTAATTTTTAGATTCAATCATTTATATTTATAGAATTATTACTGCTAATCAAAAGATTTAGAATGATAATCAATTTAAAAAATATGTTAAAT